>JAVWBH010000315.1:0-3471 GCA_036649595.1 Bacteroidales bacterium | reverse complement strand
AACTATTCGAATGAAAAAGATATTTTTAGGAATCGGGATTGCAGCTCTGGTAGGGTTGACAGCCTGTGAAGATAAAAACGAAACGATAATAGCGCCGGATGCTGAAAACGGGACATTAAGCTTTGAGCTTTTTGAGCCGGAGAATAAAGGCGAAGTATATACTCTGCTTGAGGAAGAAGATACAAAAATAGTTGAAACACTGACATTCGCTAAGCCCGATTATGGCTTCAGTTCTTCGCCAACCTATTCGGTTGAAGTAAGTCTGAACCCTGAATTTGAAAAACCGAATACGATTGTGTTGAAGATGACCAGCAAAACAGAATCTCTGGAACTGGTTACAAAAGATCTGAATATGGCTATTCTGAATCTGCATGCTGCCGGTAATTACCCTGAGCTAACAGAAGTACAGGACGTTTATTTCAGAATCATATCGGTTGTTTCGGAGGCAACGGTCGGACCACTTGATCCTACGCCTATTGTAAAACCGGCTTACTCAAACGCCATTACATTGCAGGTGTTGCCATATCAATTAAAGGAGATCGTACTACCGGCTACTTATTATCTAATCGGATTAGGTGGCAATTGGGATAATTCTCCTGCCGGTATCGGGTCATCACTGATTCCGTTAAGTCTGGTAGCAGAATATCCGTATAATCCGGTAGACGGAAAAGGAAAATTTGTTTACACCGGCTATTTCGATGCAAAAGACGGATTCAAAGTGATCGGGCAACCAGGAGACTGGGCTGATGCATGGGGGATGCAGGATGGTAACTACGTACATGGATCGGGCGACAATATTTCCGTTCCGGTTAGTGGGTATTACAGGATTTCGCTTGATACAGAAAATAAAAAACTGGCGATTGATCCTGTCAAAATAGAGTTCACACCGAACGAATGGATCGAGATATTAGGCGATTTCAGTGGTTGGGATACCGCACCGGTTAAAATGACCGCGATTCCGGTAACACTAGGCAGCGTATGGACTGCCCAAATAACACTGAATGAAGAAAGCGGATTGAAATTTCGCGCTGACGGAAAATGGGATACCAGTTGGGGAGGTAAAACATTCCCTTATGGACTGAAGCCATCGGGAGATAATATACCCGCCACTGCCGGAAATTATACCGTAGTATTCAACCAGTTGGATAATTGCTATTTCTTTTTCAAAAAATAAAAGCAGGAAAACTCTACCGCCTTGAGGCGGTAGAGTACCTGATGCATAAAGGGAGAAATGATTTTTCTGTCTTACAATAAAATTGAACAATGATTATTACTATGAATAAATTTAAAACATCTGTAGGATTATTACTTCTTTCTGTGTCGGTATCGGCATTTGCTACTGATATCAAGTCTCCGGACGGAAATATCAACTTAACATTCGACCTTTCGAAAGCCGGAGAGCCACAGTATGCGATGACATACAAAGGACGCCCGGTGGTAAAAACATCGAAGTTGGGTCTGGAGGCTAAAAATGGTGAGCCCCAAAGTGACATGACATACTCTGAAGTAAATGCAGAAGCGGCTTTAAATATCGACCTGACAAAAGGTTTCAAAATAAAATCGGAGAAAACCTCTTCTTTCGATGAGAACTGGAATCCGGTATGGGGCGAGGTAAAAACCATCCGCAATAATTACAATGAACTTGAAGTTACACTGCAGCATCCCGCTTCAACCCGCGTATTGATTGTTCGCTTTCGGGTATATATTGATGGCATCGGGTTCCGCTATGAATTTCCGCAACTGCCTAAACTGAGCTATTTCGTAATTAAAGAAGAAAAAACCCAGTTTGCCATGAATGGAGACCATTACGCATTTTGGCTTCCGGGTGACTATGATACTCAGGAATATCATACAACCAAATCAAACCTGTCTGAAATCCGCGGATTAATGAAAACGGCGGTAACACCGAATGCTTCTCAGACTCCTTTTTCTGAAACCGGAGTTCAAACTCCGCTGATGATGAAAAGCAAAGACGGATTGTATATCAATATCCATGAAGCGGCATTGATCGACTATTCGGCAATGCACCTGGAACTGGATGACAAAAATATGATGTTCGAATCACATCTTACACCAGATGCGCAGGGTATGAAGGGATATCTTCAGACACCGGCCCAGTCTCCTTGGAGAACCGTACTGGTAAGTGATGATGCCCGTGATATTCTGGCTTCGAAAACAATTTATAACCTAAATGATCCTTGTGCTTTCGAGAATACAGACTGGATCAAACCGGTAAAATATATTGGTGTATGGTGGGAAATGATCACCGGAAAAAGCAGTTGGGCGTATACAGATGTCCCTTCTGTAAAACTGGGGCAGACAGATTATACAAAAACGAAACCAAACGGTATCCATGCGGCAAATACGGCTCATGTGAAAGAATATATTGACTTCGCTGCCGAGAACGGATTTGATCAGGTATTAGTAGAAGGATGGAATGAAGGCTGGGAAGACTGGTTCGACAAATCTAAAGATTATGTATTCGATTTTGTAACACCTTATCCGGATTTCGATGTGGTTGAATTACGCGAATATGCAAAAAGCAAAGGTGTAAAACTAATGATGCACCATGAAACATCCGGTGCGATCCGCAATTATGAGCGCCACATGGACAAAGCTTATCAGTTTATGGTAGACAATAACTATAATTCTGTGAAAAGCGGTTATGTCGGGAATATCATCCCTCGCGGTGAACATCATTATGGACAATGGGCCAATGACCACTATTTGTATGCATTAAAGAAAGCTGCAGACTATAAGATTATGGTAAATGCTCATGAGGCTGTTCGTCCGACCGGACTGGCTCGTACTTATCCAAACCTAATCGGAAATGAATCTGCCCGCGGTACTGAATATGAGTCATTCGGCGGAAATACACCCGATCATACGACTATCTTACCGTTTACACGTTTGATGGGCGGACCAATGGATTATACGCCCGGAATTTTTGAAATGGATCTATCTAAACTAAATCCGAACAACGGATCGAAAGTAAATACAACTTTGGCACGTCAATTGGCATTATATGTCACGATGTATAGTCCATTACAAATGGCGGCAGACTTAATAGAAAACTACAAACGTTTTCCTGAACCATTCCAGTTCATTAAAGATGTTGCGGTAGATTGGGATGATTCGAAGTATCTAGAAGCTGAACCGGGAGACTATATTTCTGTAGCCCGCAAAGCGAAAGGCAAAAACGAGTGGTTCGTAGGTTGTACAGTAGATGAAAATGGTTATACATCTAAAATAGCATTCGATTTCCTTGAGCCGGGTAAAAAATATGAGGCGACCATCTACAGCGATGCTCCTGATGCAAACTATAAAACAAATCCGCAGGCTTATCAGATCCGTAAGATCAAAATAACCAGCAAATCAAAATTGACACAAAAATGCGCTCCGGGAGGAGGTTATGCTATCTCTATCAAAGAGATCTAAATAAATAAGTAAGTTAAGGTATTAGGTAAAGGG
>JAVWBH010000314.1:0-3484 GCA_036649595.1 Bacteroidales bacterium | reverse complement strand
GTACTGCTGTTATCAGCGAGAATGCGCAATGGTTCGAAAATCATTCGCCTGTTGCTCCTGAATTCAAAAAAGAGACGGTAAAAGGTGTTTCTGCAAAAGTAATAACAGCCGCGATGTTGGGCGGAGACTGTTATCCGGCCAGCCCGCTGGGTATTAATTTACCGAATTCAAACTGGATTCGCAGCGAATACGGCTCGAAATCAGTTACAATTGATAATATCTCAGAAGCCTATGATAACGCATCGCAAGGCAATGGCTTTGGCGAAGAGTTTATCTGGAGCGATGAAGAACGCGAATTGATGAAGAAATATGGTTTGTATGCCGACAATATGCATACTGACTTGCACGAATGTTTAGGACACGGTTCTGGAAAACTTCTTCCGGGGGTAGATGCGGATGCGCTTCGTGCATACGGCTCTCCATTAGAAGAAGCCCGTGCTGACCTGTTCGCTCTTTATTATATTGCAGATGCCAAACTTGTAGAGTTAGGTATTATGCCGAACGAAGAAGCTTACAAGGCCGAATATTATAAATATATGATGAATGGCCTGATGACTCAGCTGACACGTATTCAGCCGGGAAAAAATATCGAGCAGGCGCATATGCGTAATCGCCAGACCATTGCCCGCTGGGTATTGGAAAAAGGTAACGGGGTAGTTGAACTTCGTAAAAAAGAGAATAAGACATACGTTGTTATCAATGACTATGTGAAATTACGTGCTCTATTTGCCGACTTGTTGAAAGAAGTACAGCGTATTAAATCAACCGGTGATTTTGAAGCTGGAAAAGCATTGATCGAAGCATATGGTGTAAAAGTAGATCCAGAATTGCACAAGGAAGTATTGGCGCGTTATGCAAGTCTTAATATTGCCCCATACAAAGGCTTCGTTAACCCTGTTTATACAGCTGTTACAGATGCCAATGGTACGATTACCGATGTCAAAATCAGTTATGATGAAAGTTATGAAGACCAGATGATGCGTTATTCGAAAGAATACTCACCACTTCCTACATACAATAATTAATTTCTTGATAATTTTATGGCACGAAACCCAGGAGAATGAATTACCTTCCGGTTTCGTGCCATTATTATTCAATTGCAAAAGATTATGGACGATAATAAACGCCGCCAGATAAAGAATTGTTTTCGCCAGGCAATGAATGCCGACCTTTCAAATTCGATGCGTGCACACGGGCTTAATTACAGAATGAACTTCGGTGTTCCTTCTCCGCGGATTAAGTTGATTGCTGCACAATTTGAAGCAAATGCCGACGATGCTGTCTATTTATGGAATGAAGATGTACGTGAGTCAAAAATGCTGGCTACCTATTTGTTTCCTAAAGAAGAAATGACTCCAGACCTGGCTACAGAATGGGCACAACAAATTCCTTACACGGAGATTGCAGATCAAGCTTGTATGAACTTATTTGTACATTTGCCGTTTGCGTCCCAACTGGCTATGGAATGGATCCACTCTGCGAATGAAATGGTAATATATACCGGACTTCGTTTATGGGTGCGTTTACTGCTGTTACAACAATATCCCGATACCGCGGGATTATCGGTTTTATTGGATATTCTGAAAAAGATATTACAAAGCGATACGCTTTATCTGAAGCAAGTTGCCCTGACGGTTGCTGAGAAAATTGCAGAAGCAGGAGAGGGACAGCAGAAAATATTGGCAGAATCTCTTTCCGACTGGAAAAATTCGTCCGATGCAGAATATGCTGATTTGTATCGGTTTATCTGCTATTGGGATGAAGTGTAAAAAATATATCAAATAAGATATTATTTGTTGATTACCTAAAAATAAGTAACTTTGGATCGCTTGACATCATCATCATTATGGAAGAAAAAGATATCATAGAAACCGTTAAGGAAAAACTTGTTTCCTACTTATCCGCCCGGAGTCTTCGTAAGACACCGGAGCGCTTTGCTATCCTTGAACAAATTTATTCGCTTAACGAACATTTCGATGTCGACACCCTCTTTGAACTTATGTTAAAAAGTGGTTACAGAGTTAGTCGTGCCACTGTATATAATACGGTTGATCTGCTTGTTGAGTGTCATTTGATACGTAAACACCAGTTCGGAACCAATATGGCTCATTATGAAAAAGCCTATAATTCGGAAAGCCATCACCACCTCATTTGTACAGAATGCAATTCTGTGCAGGAAGTGAAGGACGAAGAACTTCATAATGATATTCAAGGGAAGACATACCATAAATTCACACTTACAAATTATAATTTATATATGTACGGTTTATGCCATAAGTGTATGATGGCGAATCGTAAAAAGCAGATCCACAAATAATAATGTGGATTTTTTTATTGCATAAATTTTTAAATTAAATATACGTATGAAAGTAGATGTTCTCTTAGGACTACAATGGGGTGATGAAGGAAAAGGTAAGGTTGTTGACGTACTGACTCCTCGTTACGACGTAATTTCCCGTTTTCAGGGTGGGCCCAATGCCGGACACACACTTGAGTTTAATGGTGAGAAATATGTACTTCGTTCTATCCCGTCCGGAATTTTCCAGGGTGGAAAAATCAATGTGATTGGCAACGGAGTTGTTCTGGATCCACTTTTGTTTAAGCAGGAAGCAGAGGCATTAGCAGCCAGTGGGCATGACTTGACAAAACAATTATTAATTTCAAAAAAAGCTCATTTGATTTTGCCTACTCATCGTATGTTGGATGCGGCAAATGAAGCAGCCAAAGGATCTGGTAAAATCGGAACTACCGGTAAAGGTATCGGTCCTACTTATACGGATAAAGTGAGTCGCAATGGTTTGCGTGTAGGCGATATTCTTCATGATTTCGATTCAAAATATGCAACTGCGAAAGCAAAGCATGAAGCGATGTTGAAAGCAATGAATTATGAGTATGATATTACCCAATTGGAGGCTGAATGGCTCGAAGGTATCGAATTCTTGAAGAAATTTACGTTTATCGATAGTGAGCATCAGATTAACCAATATTTGAAAGAGGGCAAATCAATCCTTTGTGAAGGAGCGCAGGGTACGATGCTTGATGTTGATTTCGGTTCTTATCCGTTCGTTACATCTTCAAATACAGTTTGTGCGGGAGCTTGTACCGGATTAGGTATCGCACCGAATAAGATTGGTGAGGTATTTGGTATTTTCAAGGCTTATTGTACTCGTGTCGGAAGCGGACCTTTCCCGACAGAATTGTTTGATGAAACAGGAGATGCCATGTGTACGATCGGGCATGAATTCGGATCTGTAACCGGACGTAAGCGCCGTTGTGGATGGATTGACCTGGTAGCTTTAAAATATGCGATTATGATCAATGGCGTTACTCAGCTTATCATGATGAAAAGCGATGTAATGGATTCTTTCGAAACAATTAAAGCTTGTGTTGCTTATGATGCCAATGGGGTGGAAACAGATGTATTCCCATTCGAAATCGATGATACGATCAAACCGATTTATGTTGAATTTCCGGGCTGGAAAAC
>JAVWBH010000313.1:0-3492 GCA_036649595.1 Bacteroidales bacterium | reverse complement strand
GTACTCAGGAGAGTCGTTAAAAGAAAATAGCGGAATTTAATAAATATAGGATATTAAAAACATATTATATAACATATATATCTGTTTGTTTAATATTGTAAAAAGCATCATCTTTGCATCAACAACAATCTTTCTTACCTTAGAACTTAATACCTCATTGAAAAACAATAAAAGAGGTCGCCTGAGAAGGCGACCTCTTTTGATTTATTTATTTTGCTGCAGACGCAGTTTATCTGTAATTAGCTTTGCAGATCCATTAAAAGGATATTATTCGCTTTTTCCATTTGTTCTTTCCTGCTTTGGAGCAGTACCTGCCATTCTTTGCTGAAAAGATAATCGCGATCAACTTTAAAGTCTTCCGATCCTTGTTCGTCAACGCGCGTCATCACCAGACCTACGCTGATTTGATGAATATCCATCGCGGGTTGCCAGGCATGGATCTTTTCGTTTTCATTGACAACTTCGCAGAGGATTCCGATATCGACCAGTTTTCCCAGGATTTGGGCGGTTAGTTTAGAGGGAATCTGATAGTTATTTGTAATCTCTTCTGTTGTCAGCGGAGGTAATTGCTTTTCAAAACGCTTAACTACCAATGTGGCAATCAGCAGGGTGATGAAGTCATAATACCTGCGGCTGATATTATTGGTGTCTTGTTCAAAATTGAAGTTGCGTATGTTTTGAGAAGCGTATGCTAATTCGGCACCGAACAAACAGATCAGCCAGGATAATTGTACCCAGAGTAATAAGAGGGGTAAGGCGGCGAAACTACCGTAGATGGCATTGTATTTGGCAACCCAGATTTGTCCGTTGATATAGAAATACTGGAATAGCTGAAAAGCAATCCCGGCTACGATTCCGGCCCAGAATGCATTTCTGAAACGCACTCTTGTATTCGGGATCACCATGTAGATTACCGTAAAAAGCAAACAGGTAATAACGTAAGGAGCTACCTGGACGGCAATCATAATGATCGGGTCGAATATAAACTGGAAATAAGGAAGTTTGATGCTGGTAGATACAAAAATCGAAAGTCCGCTGGATGCAATCATCAAAACAGGAATGATCAAAACCATGGATACGTAATCGGTTATTTTCCGAAAGAGGTTTCGAGAGCGTTTAACTTGCCAGATATGATTGAATACGGTTTCTATATTGCTGATCAGGCTGATGACGGCCCAAAGCAAGAAAACGAGTCCGATTCCCACAAAAACACCGCTTTTGGCCTGTTGCAGGTAATTGTTTACAAACTCGAAAGCAAAGGTGATCAATTTTTCCTGTCCCGGGAAAAATTCCAATAACTGATGTTCGAGCATGTTTTGAAATCCGAATCCTTTAGAGACGGCAAGTATGAGTGCCAGAATGGGCACGATGGCAAGCAATGTATTGTAAGTTAAAGCAGAAGCTTTTTCCTGAAGACGGTCGCTGAGAAAGAAACGTACGGAAAGAATAATCGTTTTAGCGATATTGACAAGCGCATGGCGTGCGCCGGTAACTTCTTCTTCGGTAACGCGCCATATATCATAAGAAAAGAAGTGCCAAAGCTTTTTCCCTTTTACTTTTAGCCTTGCGGCACGGGAATGAGATTTTCCGGACAGGTTCATAGCTTTATGATCAAAAATAAAAAAACAGCAGGCCTGTGAGCCGGGTTCTGTACCTTCCCGAAAGAAGGCGTTTGTCATTTATCTCGACTTCGTGTCACCACGAAGCTCTAGCGGTCTACCCCCCGGCATCGGACGAGCCGTCCTAATCCGCCGGTATACATGACCTTACAACCCATAAGACGTACGGCCCGCGGTGTTGCCATCGCGGCCGGTGAGCTCTTACCTCACCTTTTCACCCTTACTGCGGCCGAAGCCGAAGCGGTTATTCTCTGTTACGTTACTTTGCCCTCACGAACAACTTCCCGTTAAGAAGTATGGCGCTCTGTGTTGCCCGGACTTTCCTCCCGCCTCCGAAGAGGCGAGCGACAAACCGTCCTGCTGTATTTGTGTACAAAGATACATAAATAGTGCGGTTTCACAAATTTCCTTGAAAAGGGCCCGTAAATCAAACATCCGGCAGTATAAAATGTTTCATCTGTAAAATCCTTTATTTATAAAGGTTTTTTTTAAAATGACACTTCAAACTGACTTTTTGTCGCAGTGAAGGCGGCTGTCAGTACTGAAAAAATGGCGGATGAGGGTTAAATGTGAAAAAAAAAGTTTGTATATGACTAAGTAAGGAATTGTGTTATGTGTAATACTAAGTATAACCAACAACCTCTGTAAATAAAAGGTATATGTGTTTTGGATGTTTGTTTTCATATCCTGGCAGGTCCGTTTTTAAGAACATTTTGGCTCTGTTTTTGTTAATCCACTTTAAAGCGCCATTTTCAAGGTGAATTAAAGTTAAATATTTAATCGTTTTGGAAGAGAGTAGGTTTTAACATTATAAATTCAAATCACAGAACAATAAAAACAAGAAAATTATTCACATAAAACAGTACATAATTATGAAAGAGTATGGTAAAAAAGTTCTTTTCTGGAGTGCGGTTATTCTGGTAAGTGCGGGGGTATCTGCGGGTACCTACAAACTGCTGGGGCATACAGGTTCATTGGCTGATATGAAGACTTCGACTTCTCAGTTGGCAAAGCCGGTGGGATTTCAGATGGCAGCTCATACAGGGAGCGTAGATACTGATTTTACACAAGCTGCGGAAATGACAGTAAATGCTGTTGTGCATATTAAATCGACCGTGATGGCAGCAGAGCGTATTTCGGGGGATCCTTTCTTTGATTTGTTTTTCGGAAACCGCGGGCAAGGGCAGCCACAGCCTAAAGTAGGATATGGCTCAGGTGTGATCATCTCTTCTGACGGTTACATCGTTACCAATAATCATGTGATTGACAATTCGGACGAGATAGAAGTAACATTGAATGACAATCGTAAATTCAAAGCGGTTCTGGTAGGTACAGACCCGGCTACGGATATCGCTTTGCTGAAAGTCGACGAGAAAGACCTGCCAATTATAAAGTTCGGAAACTCAGATGATCTGAAGGTTGGAGAATGGGTATTGGCGGTAGGAAATCCTTTTATGCTGAACTCTACCGTAACAGCGGGTATCGTAAGTGCTAAGGCGCGAAGCATCGGTATGATCGGGAACAGTCAGAAATTGGGTATCGAATCGTTTATACAAACCGACGCAGCTGTTAATCCGGGTAATAGCGGGGGCGCGTTGGTTAATACGAACGGAGAATTGATCGGTATTAATACGGCGATTTTTTCTCAGACAGGAAATTATGCCGGATATTCTTTTGCCGTGCCTTCTAGTATTGTGAGTAAGGTGGTAACGGATATCAAACAATTCGGAACAGTGCAGCGTGCTGTATTAGGTGTCTCAATCAGCGATATCAATGCAGATTTGGCGAAAGAGAAAGGTTTGAAAGTGATGGAAGGTGTATATGTAGGCGGCGTAACAGAACGTAGTGCTGCTGCTTTGGCCGGCATCAAAGA
>JAVWBH010000312.1:0-3510 GCA_036649595.1 Bacteroidales bacterium | reverse complement strand
TCTTGTTTCGGGATCATCCTGAAGTCCTGAATAAATATCAGGATTTTTTCCGTTTTATTCTCGTAGACGAGTATCAGGATACCAATAAAGCGCAACATCTGATTATAGAGCTTTTATCGAAGAAGCATAACCGGGTATGTGTGGTAGGTGATGATGCTCAAAGTATCTATTCTTTTCGCGGTGCGAATATTGCAAACATTCTTAATTTCCGACAGAGTATACCGGATACCCGTATTTTTAAGCTAGAGCAGAATTACCGTTCGACACAGACCATTGTGAAGGCAGCTGATAGTCTGATTAAGAAAAATAAAGAGCAGATTGACAAGAATATATTTTCTGAAAATAAAGCGGGCGACCGGATTCCGCTGTATTCATCTTTCTCTGATTTTGAAGAAGCTTATTTAGTGGCAAATAAAATCTCGGAGATGCGGGTAGCGGGTAGTTATCATTTTTCTGATTTTGCTATTCTTTATCGGACGAATGCCCAGTCACGTTTATTGGAAGAAGCATTGCGTAAACGGGGTATTCCATATCGTATTTACGGCGGACTTTCTTTTTACCAACGAAAAGAGGTGAAGGATGTAATCGCTTATTTCCGTCTGACAACAAATTCGAATGACGAAGAAGCATTTAAACGAATCATCAATTATCCCAAACGCGGAATCGGTGATACCACGGTTGCGAAAATCGGGCTGGCGGCCGCTAAGCATGATGTCAGTTTTTTTGAAATATTGCGTAATCCGATAGGATACGGATTGGACGTGAATGCCGGAACGGCAGGAAAACTGGCTAAGTTTCGGGAAATGATAGAAAATTTCGCGGAAGAAAATACGCGGAAAAATGCTTTTGAAATGGCTGAAATGATTATCAGGGCTTCCGGAATCTCGGGTGATCTTACTTCCGACACTTCGATAGAAAGTCTGACTCGCCAGCAAAATGTTCAGGAGCTTTTAGGCGGGATATATGATTTTGTAAACGATCGGCAGGAAGAGGGTAATCAGAATCTAACCTTAACAGACTTCCTGGGAGAAGTGTCTTTATCGACCGACCAGGATACGGATAAAGAAGAGGATGCTGATAAAATTACGATGATGACGATTCATGCCTCCAAAGGACTGGAGTTCAGAAATGTATTTATTGTCGGACTGGAAGAAGATCTGTTCCCTTCTATGATGGCTAAAGAAACACCGGGTGGTTTGGAAGAGGAGCGGCGCTTGTTTTATGTTGCAATAACACGTGCTGAAGAAAATTGTATACTTTCTTATGCCGGTATGCGCTTCCGTAATGGTCAGCAACAGCCTTGTTCCCCAAGTCGATTTTTAAAAGATATTGATCCTGTTTATCTTCAGTTACCGGCCGGTAGTCGCTTGGGCGAAGATACCCAGGCTAATGCGCGCCGTTTTTCTGAAAAGAATAATCAGGACCGTATTTCTTCGCGGCAGCCCGAAATGCGGAAGTTATCGTCTACAGAGCGTACAGCCGGACGAAACCTGTCTTCTACGGCATCTGCAACCGGTGGAAAAAAATTAACGCCGATTTCATCCGCTCCGGCCACGGCAAGTGCGTTTGGAAGCGGACTCGAAACAAAAGTGCAATCGGGCAACATCATTCGCCACGATCGCTTCGGTATTGGTACGGTCGTGCGGGTAGAAGGTGCCGGCGATAATACCAAAGCTACCGTTGAATTCGACAATGTAGGCAGTAAACAGCTTCTGTTGAAGTTTGCGAAATTTGATATATTACAATAATAAAATAATAAATAGAATGATAGATTTCAATCAGATTCCTTCTCCTTGTTATGTGCTAGAGGAAGATAAACTTCGTAAAAACCTGACATTGATCAAAAGTGTCAAAGAGCGTTCGGGTGCGGATATTATTCTTGCTTTCAAAGCATTTGCGATGTGGAAGGCTTTCCCGATTGTCAGAGAATATATCCCTTATTCGACGGCAAGTTCTGTTTTTGAAGCACAGCTGGCTTTTGAAGAGATGAAAAGCAAAGCGCATACATTTTCGCCTGCTTATACGGATGAGAATTTCCCGACTTTCATGAAATACAGCAGTCATATTACATTCAATTCACTTACGCAATTTGATCGCTTCTATCCACAGACGCTTCTCGATCCAGATAATACTGTTTCTTGCGGAATCCGTATTAATCCGGAATATTCGGAAGTAGAAACAGAACTTTATAATCCGTGTGCACCGGGAACCCGTTTTGGCGTATTGGCATCGCAATTGCCCGAAACACTTCCGGCAGGGATAGAGGGTTTTCATTTTCATACATTATGTGAGTCCAGTTCATATGATCTGGAGAAAACACTGAATGAAGTTGATAAGAAATTCGGTAAGTATCTGCCTTCTTTGAAATGGCTGAATATGGGCGGCGGCCACCTTATGACCCGGGAAGGGTATGATACCGAACACCTAATCGGTTTATTGAAAGGATTTAATGCCAAATATCCTAATCTTAAACTGATCCTGGAGCCGGGGAGCGCTTTTGCATGGCAAACGGGTGAACTGGTATCTACCATTGTGGATATCGTAGAAAATCATGGAATAAAAACGGCTATTCTGGATGTTTCATTTGCTTGTCATATGCCTGATTGCCTCGAAATGCCTTATAAACCGGCTATCCGGGGAGCGGTTGAGCCTAATCCTGCTTTACCTACTTATCGTATGGGAGGCAACAGTTGCCTGAGTGGTGACTATATCGGCGAATGGTCTTTTGAAAAAGAGCTGAATATTGGCGACCGTATTATTTTTGAAGATATGATTCATTATACGGTTGTGAAAACAAATATGTTTAACGGAATTTCCCATCCATCACTTGCTATTTGGCATAGTGATGATAAATTGGACGTTTTCCGTGAATTTACATATCAGGATTATAAATCGAGAATGTCATAATTGGCTTTTCTCTGAAAAAACAAAGCCCGATAAACAAGTTGATAAGTATCTTGTTTATCGGGCTTTTTCGTATATTTTAATTAACTGATTAATTTTCTGCAGGAGTTGTCTGGAACTCTGTGTTGATCAGAGGTTCCTGCTGTAAGGTCATGATCTCTGTTTTGTTTGCGTCATAGAATGCAATGCAATGAGCGTCTTTCGTTGCTTTGCAAGGGATCGTTGCGAAAGATTTTACATTTGCTAAAGCAGCCAGTACCGCACGTTCAAGAGAATCGTTATGGCACATCATTTTTGTAGAACCCATTCTGTCGAAAGAAATTTTTGAAGCGTCGGCAGGATCCAGCATAATATCACCCATCACCCGGTTACATCCTGTCATACCGGCTAAGCGTTTGTCATTCATGTTGAATGTAAGATAGGGTGTTTCTTCTGTTTGAGGTACAATAACCCCGTTTAATGTAAGTATATTCCAGTCTCCCATCAAAGTCGCTGCATCTGCTTCTTGTATCTTCTTTTCAGCTTGTTCGGTTGCTGTGCCTTCTGCTTTTTTCTGAGAACTTGTACAACTTACAGCTAAGCCGATTGTACAGATAAACATAATTA
>JAVWBH010000311.1:2193-3565 GCA_036649595.1 Bacteroidales bacterium | reverse complement strand
GCCTGTGTTTCCTTTCACTTGGGAATATAGCTTATGCCGCTACCTCTTCTGCAAATAACGCGATTGCCACGCATGCCGAATATATTGCCGCCCAGGATAATCTTAAAACACAAGCTTATCCTTGCCAGCGTCCTGCCGAGGCTGAACGTCTGTTTAAATCGAACTCAGTAGAAAAAGAGATCAGACGCATTGTGAAACTTCTTAAGAATCCGAAATTGGCATGGATGTTTAGCAACTGCTTCCCAAATACGATTGATACGACGGTTCATTACAGAACGAAGGATGGCGATGACGATACATTTGTTTATACAGGAGATATTCATGCAATGTGGCTACGTGATTCTGCAGCTCAGGTATGGCCTTATATCCAACTGGCAAATAAAGATAAAGAGTTGCGTAAGATGCTGCGCGGAACAATCCTCCGCCAGTTGAAATGTATTAATATCGACCCTTACGCGAATGCGTTCAATGACGGGGCCATAGCAGACGGACACTGGATGAGTGACCTAACCGATATGAAGCCGGAACTACATGAACGGAAATGGGAAATCGACTCACTTTGCTATCCGATCCGCCTGGCTTATGAATATTGGAAAGTGACGGGTGACAGTTCCATTTTTGGAGAAGAATGGGAAACGGCAATGAAAAATGTTCTCCGTACATTCCGCGAACAGCAACGGAAAGAGGGAGCAGGACCATACGCCTTTATGCGAAAAACAGAAAGACAGCTAGATACGATGTCGAATAACGGGCTGGGGCATCCGGTTAAACCCGTAGGTCTGATTGCTTCTGCTTTCCGACCATCTGATGATGCTACTTTTTATCAGTTCTTGATTCCGTCAAACTTCTTTGCCATAACCTCTTTGAATAAGGCGGCCGAAATTTTGAAAGAAGTCAATAAAGATAACGTAATGGCTCAGGAATGCATGGACTTATCTGCTGAGGTAAAATCTGCAATTGAGGAATATGCTACCTACAACCACCCTAAATATGGTAAAATCTATGCTTTCGAGGTAGATGGATTCGGAAATCAGATTTTCATGGATGATGCCAATGTGCCAAGCCTGATAGCGATGCCATATCTGGGAGATATTGATATTACGGATCCTGTTTATCAGAATACGCGTAATTTTATCTGGAGTGAAGACAACCCATATTTCTTTCGCGGTACAGCCGGAGAAGGTGTCGGAGGACCGCATATCGGATATGATATGGTATGGCCTATGAGTATCATGATGAAAGCATTTACCAGCCAGAACGACGAGGAGATTAAAGCCTGTATCAAAATGCTGATGGATACGGATGCCGATACGGGATTTATGCATGAGTCGTTTCATAAAGATGATCCGGCAAACTTTACACGCGAATGGTT
>JAVWBH010000311.1:0-2183 GCA_036649595.1 Bacteroidales bacterium | reverse complement strand
TTGCCTGGCAAAATACACTGTTCGGAGAATTAATCGTGAAGTTGGTAAATGAAGGAAAAGTAGATTTATTAAACAGTATCAATTAACGGGTATTATCCGGTAAAAACAAAATTTTCAACTAATCAGAAGAGGGTATGCCAACAGCATGCCCTCTTTGTTTTAAAAAGCTAAAGATCTGTTTTATTGTTGAGTTGTAAGTGTATTATTTAAGAATCCCTATACCCTCTTTAAAAAGCTCCTATAAGAGGAAATAAAAAGGGATCATAGATCGGGAATTTAGAAATAAAGGGATGTTCTCCAGACAAAACTATAACGGTTGGAACTCACCCCTATATCAATGTGTTTTTAGACAGCCGCTTTTTTTATTAAAAAAAGTGAGTACATGGATAAAAAACATCCGTCATCCTGATACATGAACTAAATATCAGGCAATTATGCCTGTATAATAACCTTATATTAATACGAATACAATGAAAAAGCAAGTTCTACTCGCCTCTTCTATTATTTGTGCGATGAGTATTTCCGCACAAATGCAGTCAAACAAAAATTCCGCAAAATTCGGATTTACCGGTAAAGAAGCCCTCGAAGACGGATCCTTCAAAATGAGTTATACTTTTAATACAAATCAGGGATATAATATTAAAGTCAGCGACTCGAACGGAAAAGGTGTAAGTGGGATGTCTATTACCCGGGAAGGAGTAAATAGCAATAAGGCCACTTTAATCAGCAATGATTTCAAAACGGAAAACTCGGGATCAAGTGCTACGGCAGTGCATGTAAAAAGCATTCAGGCACTCGTTGATTCATTGACTTTCGAAAATGAGAAACCATATAGCCTGACTCAGAACTACTGGAAATACGGAAATGTATTAGTTGATGTTGCAGGCGACCCTGCAGATCAGGCATGGACCGTATATCCAGGTATGGCAAAACGCAGTATGATTAATTTTCAGATTAAAACAGAGGATTTTAATCCGACATCCGATATCTCTTTTGATCTCCTAACCGTAGACCCGGGAACATCGGGCAACGGAACCAATGTAAAACTAATTGTAGATGCATCCGGCAAAATAGGATATTTCCCGTCTTTGTCGAAAACATATACCGAAATTGACAACCCGGATAATGATATCCAAATACTGGATACCCTTACTGCGGCAAATGTACATCTGTTCAATGAAAAATATGGAACAAAGCTTATGGTTGCCGAAAACATTTATGAGACTGTTACGGATGGTAGCCTCAACAAAAAAACAATCCGCCTGGGCGAAGTTTTACAGGTAGATAAATCAATCTTTGCCGGTACCAAAGTGAATGTATTCCTATATATGCCGTCGAATGGGAAAGCGGTACAACCGGGATCCTTTGATGCCTTAGTGGGATTAGATAATATTTCAGTAACATATGGTGTTGCATCGTGGAGCGAGCCGGTAGTTGATGAATCTAAAACGGCAACCATCACCGGGACTGCTGCGCAGGGTGTTGAAACCGGAATCAAATTCCGAATGAAAGGAACAAACCGAGTAGCAGATCTTGTCCTGAAAAGTGACGGTGACCATAAAACCTCTACTAAGTTCTACTTCAAACCGGAAGGATGCGTAATGGCCAAAAATAAGGAAACCGGGGCATATGACATCCCTGTCGACTACACATACACAATGACAGACGGAATGTCAACTCAGTCAATTTTGAAAATAGCAAAAGAAGTTGGGAAAGCTTTTGATGATGATTTGGAATTTACGATTTATACGACTCTTAGCTCCTCAAAATCATTTTATCGTTTAGAGGCATCAAACGGTAGCAGCGTTTATCTGAATTTTAAAGTTGAATCAGCAACAGGATTAGATGCGACCGGCGCAGACCAGCTGAAAGTTACTACAGCGAAAAACGGTATCCGAATCCAGCATGCGACTCAGCCGATTGTTGTTTCAACACTCTCAGGAAAACTGGTTGCCAACGTAGCCGAATCATCAGAAGATTTGTTTATCAACCTGACTCCGGGTGTATATATTGTTGCATCCGGTAACGAATCTGTTAAAGTAATCGTGCCATAACGCAAAAGTCATATTCAAAATAATCGATACAAAAAGGGCCGACAGATTTTTTCTGCCGGCTCTTTTTGTATCGGTTCTCTTTTTTAACATCCCTATTCTATTATCCGGGTTCTTAATCCTTTATGGTAG
>JAVWBH010000310.1:0-3571 GCA_036649595.1 Bacteroidales bacterium | reverse complement strand
GATTGCCGCCATCTGGGATCAAAGTGTATATTCGGTTCAGAAATACCGGTCGCATATCAGACGGAAACTGGATACCGGAGAGGGCGCCGATATTATCGTGTTCCTGGATGAGAAATTAAATGAGAAGAAAGGGTGAATAACCCGAAAACGGGGAAAAACATCCCCGTTTTTTGTGAAAAAAATATTCAGTCAAGGTATTATTACGTAAATACAAGTTTTTACAGGATTGTATTTACGTAATTTGTTGATAATCAATAGCGGTGTGATGGCCTGTTACAAGGTAATTAAAAGCCGTTACAAATGGTTTTTCCGGATAAGAGCTCTACTTTTGGATCATTCAAAAAGCGTTTTGAATTAAGTAAAAAGAGAATGTTATAATATCCGGAGTAGTCTCGATGTGATATCGATAATGTTAAATGTGAACTAATAAATATAGCATATATCCCGTGCTTATCCTAAACCTTAATTTACTCCGGATTTATATCATTCAATTACGAAAGATCGAGGTATTTAATATTACAATTTATGGTTGCATTAATGGGTGTCCTGTTTGTGGCAGGATACGTTTTGATTTCATTAGAACATCAGATTAAGATTAATAAAGCAGCGACAGCATTGGTCGTGAGTATGGTACTCTGGACCCTTTATATTCTGGCCGCGCCTGTAATCGTTCCGAACTTAGGGTTGTCTGATTTTAATTTCTATCTGACAGAGAATCCGGGTTTGCAGAGCTTATCTTTAAAGGAACAAGTGATAGATTATGTAGTAAACGTTCAGTTATTAGAACATGTAGGTGATGTCGGAGAGATTATTTTCTTTCTGATGGGGGCTATGACAGTTGTAGAATTGATTGATGTTCATTCGGGCTTTTCTATTATAACTGATCGGATTACGACAAAAAATAAAAAGAAATTACTGTGGTTGTTAGCAGGGATCACTTTTTTCCTTTCGGCAGTTATTGACAACCTGACTACCGCTATCGTCATGGTAGCCTTATTAAATAAGATCGTACCCGATAAAACCGAGCGATGGTGGTTTGCCAGTATCTTGATTCTGGCGGCAAACAGCGGGGGTGCGTGGTCGCCGATCGGCGACGTGACAACGATCTTATTGTGGGTAAAAGGTACGGTAACGCCGGTCAGGTTGATGGAGTATGTATTATTGCCAAGTATTGTCTCTGTATTGATTCCGTTGGTAATTGTTTCGCGGAATATGAAAGGAGAAGTGACAATGCTGCCGGAAGGATTGAAAGTGCCTAAAAAAACTCATGAACAGGTGGTAGGTTATCGGCAAAAATTAACCATTCTGATCCTCGGAATAGGTGGTTTATTGAGTGTGCCGGTGTATAAGAGTCTGACACATATGCCTCCCTTTACCGGAGTGATGCTGGTATTGGGGTTATTGTGGATGATTACCGACTATATGTACCGAAAAATGCCGGATGATATTCCATTCCATCTGCGTGTATCGACTCTTATTAAACGGATTGATATTCCTACCCTTCTGTTTTTTATGGGTATTCTGATGTCGGTGGCGGCATTGCAGGCAGCAGGCGGATTGACGGCGGCATCTTATTTTCTTGAAGAACACTTCAAAAACGTCTATGTCATCAACATGTTGATCGGGGTGCTTTCGGCGGTAGTGGATAATGTGCCGTTAGTTGCGGCAGCCCTGGGTCTGTACCCGATTGCCGATCCGGCAACCTTGTCGACCATGGCTGATCCCGGCTTTATGAGTTATTTTGTGCAGGATGGTATTTACTGGCATTTCCTAACATACTGTGCCGGAGTGGGCGGTAGCTTGTTGATTATCGGCTCGGCGGCAGGAGTAGTGGTAATGGGTATTGAAAAGATTCATTTTACCTGGTATCTGAAGAAAATATCGTGGTTGGCCCTGATCGGGTATCTGGCGGGCGCAGCGGTATTTATTCTGGAAGTATTTCTGATGCAGGGTAAATTATAAGATATTTTTTTTTCCTTTGTTTAGGTATGAATGAGGTGATGGCCCGGCTGAACTTTTAATAAGTTTGGCCGGGCTTGATTTGTTTTTTCGTGTATATTTGGAAAACGTTGATTATTATTAGATAATGTGATGGAACTACCATTCAGACGTGTTACGAAAGAGGACCGGGATCTTGTCCGGAAATATACCCTGCCGGGCAACGCTTCAAATTGCGACCTGGCCTTTTCTAATATTTGCAGCTGGAGTTTTTTGTATGAAACAGAACTGGCTGTTGTTGACGGCTTTTTATTGTTCCGCTTTAAGGGAGATCATCAGGGACGTCGGCGTACCATGTATATGTATCCGTTAGGCCACGGTGATATCCGGTCTGTCATTGATAAAATGGAGCGCGACTCTTTATCACATCAGGGAGAACCCCTGATGATGCTCGGGGTATTAAATGAAAATAAAAATGATCTGGAACGTTGTTTTCCGGGCGGTTTTCTGTTTTTTTCAGACAGAAACTATTTCGACTATGTATATTTGCGCACAGAGCTTGCCGCCCTGAAAGGGAAAAAGCATCAGACTCACCGCAATCATATTAATCGATTTAAGGCACTTTATTCGTACGAATATGTTCCGCTCACTCCCGATTTGGTGCCCGAATGTCTGATGCTTGAAAGTAAGTGGGTCGACCGGCAAAAACCGGATAAAAACAGTTACGGATTATCGGCGGAGCAGCGCTCTATGCATTATGCGCTTCAGAATATGGATGATCTCGACATTATCGGAGGGGTGATAAAAATAGACGGACGCGTTGCTGCATTTTCTTTCGGATCGCCGGTGACTGAAAATACATTTGTAACCCATGTCGAGAAGGGAGATATCTCTTTCGACGGGATATACAGTATTATGAATCAGGAGATGGCCGCCCATTTGCCGGAACAATATATTTATATAAACCGTGAAGAAGATCTCGGTCTGGAGGGATTGAGGCATGCGAAACTATCGTATCATCCCGAATTTCTTTTGGAAAAATGGGCCGCAGTGAAGAAACCGCATTCAACTTTCATGTCAGAAATTAAATGATATACAAATGACAGATTCCGATATATCTCAGTTAAAAGCCTTATGGCAGGATGTGTTTGGTGATACCCCCGAATATATAAATCTGGTGTTTCACGAATCTCATGCGGATGATATTTTTACCGTTTCACGTGGCGGTCAAATCCTTTCAATGGGATTCCTGCAGGCTTACACGCTGAAATACCATGACCGGTTATTGCCGGCCGGATATTTTTACGGAGCGGCCACCCGGCCCGGTGAACGGGGTAAAGGGCACATGGCCCGGATTTTGCAAAATGTTATTTCCGAGGCCGAACGGCGGCATTATGCAGCTCTGATCTTAATACCTGCCGACGGCGGCCTGTATGACTATTATAGCCGTATCGGATTTAAAACTGCTTTCTATGCCGGCTTTCAGTCTTATGCCGCTATACCTGATTTCTCCGTACCTGCCCGTCAGAAGATTGTGAAAATAGAGGATAATCTTTTTTTCTATTCTTTTTTTCTGGAACAAGAATTACTTCGCCCGGTTACGTTGTTGCATACATTGGAACAATTTCGAAAA
>JAVWBH010000309.1:0-3613 GCA_036649595.1 Bacteroidales bacterium | reverse complement strand
GCACATATTAATAAACCGAAAGAGTTTCATTTTCAGGGTAGGAAATCAAAGCTCTTATTGGTGGGCGTGTTATTGTTTTATTTTCTGATTACCTATGGGAATATCGTAATCTCCTATTATCTTCCTTTTACCATGCAGAAATACGGATTAAGCACGACAGAGGTAGGCTTCGTAACGTCTCTGTTCTTCCTTTCAATTACGGTTCCGGGCTTCTTGCTTCCGCATATTATCTATTTATTGAAAGGGATGACCTCTTTTGTGGCTGTAATGCTGATCGCTATCGGACTGTTTATCATGGGTTTCGGTAATGATGGTAGGAACCGGATACGGGATTTTGCAACCGATTATTTACGATAAGACTACTTACATTGCTCCTGATTCAACAAAGGCAACCCAGTATTTATCTTATGTATTATCTGGTAATTACATCGCAATTACGATAGCGCCGTTCTTTATCAGTCTGATGCAATTGATATTCAATATTCATACCAATAGTTTTCCGTATTTTCTGAATGGCGGGATAATGATTTTATTGGCTATTGTCAGTCTTATCGGATACAGATCGTATGTTTTTAGTGTGGATGTCTCTTATTATTATAAGAAGATTATACCTCAATAATCAAGACGAAAAATATTTACTATTCATTTCAAGCGTTCCGATTACTTTTTGATTTCTCCCAATCCCAATGTCTTCGGATAAAAAAAGCCCCTGAATTTTCTTTCAGGGGCTTTTTTATATCTCAACCGATTATTTAGTGGTTTCGCTCTTCGTAGTTGTTGTATTTTCAGTATTGTTTTCGGCTAATTTTTCAGCTTCCCAATGGAATGGCTGGAATTCATTACCCGGCATTGTCCAGGATGGTTTTTTCATCGCATAGATAATAAACGGAGCAATTACGAAAATAGCACAACCGGAAAATAAAACAGTATACCAAACCGTATTGCTACCTGTAGCAATCTGGCTCGGCGGAACGAAGCTTAATACGAAAGCTAATAATGAGCCGCAGAATCCGAGTCCGCCTACCAGCCAAATCAGGAAATTACCGCTTTTACCGATACGGAACGGGCGATTGGCTTTTTTCATAGAGTAGCGCAAACCGATAACGGCAGCAAACATCAGCATGTACATAATCAGATAGAGAAGTACTGTCAGCTGTGATAAGATCTGATAGAAGCTTTGCACAGAAGGCATTACAACGAATAGTAAGCTTAACACCGTTACAGCGGCACCTTGTACGTATAGAATATTTTTCTGTACGCCGATCTTATTTGTTTTCTGGAAGAACGGAGGTAAGTAACCGGCGCGTCCTACCGTGAAGATACCTTTGGAAGGACCGGCAACCCAGGTTAATACACCTGCTAATACGCCAAACGCTAATGCAACGGCAATAATAGGAGATGCCCAGGATAAATGTAAAAAATTAAAGTAATTATCAAATCCTACCAGCAAACTCTGAGTCAGGTTAATATCCTTTGCGGGGATAATCAGGCCTAATGCATAGGTTCCCAATACGAAAATGATAACAGTGATTGCTGATCCGATAAATACGGCTTTAGGATAATTCTTTGACGGATTTGCCATATCCTTTACGTGAATACCGCCCATCTCCATCCCTGCATAGAAAAGGAATATACTGGAAGCAAGTACCAGATTATCGAATTTAGTCAGGTCAGGGAAGAATTTTCCATGAAGGTCCATTTCGGGAGTTCCGCCCATCGCAAGGTATACAATCCCTAAAATGATCAATAATGCAGCCGGAATGATCGTACCTACCATACCACCTACCTTTGCAACTTTACTTACCCAGCCTAACCCTTTTAATGAGATAAAGGTAGCCAGCCAGTAAACGATCAAAACTACAATGAGCGTATACATCTTATTTGATGCGAGGCTTAAATCTGCAGTGTGATCCATACCAATAAAAGCAATTGAAACGGCACCGAAGGTCAATACGGTCGGATACCAGATTGTGCTCTCAATCCATTGTAGCCATATGGCCAGAAAGCCTAATCTTTTGCCAAATGCTTCACCAATCCAACGGAATACTCCACCCTCCTTATCCTGAAACATCGCCGCAAGTTCGGCGGCTACCAAAGCGGTAGGAATCAGGAATACGATGGCGGCAAACAGATAGTAAAATGCGGAACTCATTCCGTATTCAGCTTCTGCCGGTAGTCCGCGAAGCGATACTACGGCAGTGACGTTCATAATCGCTACCGTAAATACGCTAAGTTTTACAATTTTTTTAACATTACTAGCAGTTGAAGTTGCCATACTCGTTATTATTTATTTTATTCAACGACAGTTGGTCTTTCAGGCTGGAAGATATTCAGTTCCAGTTTATTCATAATATACCGGATTGCCAGTTGGGCTTTCACTGAATTACCTGCATCGTCTAGCGGAGGTGCGAAAGCAGCAATACCCATTACTCCCGGCATTACGCCTACGATTCCGCCTCCAACACCTGTTTTTGCCGGGATTCCCGAAGTGTAAATCCAGTCACCGGTATGTTGATAGAATCCCACGGCGGTAATCAGTGCTATGATCTTAGAAGCCAGCTCTTTCTCGAAAACTTGTTTTTTAGTTATCGGATTTAGTCCGCCGCCGGCAATGGTAGCTCCCATAATTGCCAGTTGGTCACAGGTGATGCCTAATGAACATTGGCGGGTATACAGATCAAGTGCCATCATCGGATCGTCATAGATGCGGTTATACACTTTCAATAACCAGGATATCGCCCGGTTATTATAGTTTGTATCTGATTCTGAATGATAGAGTTCATTCAGTAATAAAGGTGAGCTGCCGCATAATTCGGTGATATTATCAACAATCGCCGACCATTTATTCTCTGATTTCCCGATCGGTTCTACCATGCTGCAGGCACAGATCGCACCGGCATTTACCAATGGCGTAGAGGGGTGATCATTTTCAAGTAAAATCGCAAATATTGAGTTAAAAGGAAGACCGGTTGCGTCTGCTCCGATTTTCTCTAATAACGCTTTTGCTCCATACTGACGTAAAATAAGAATTGCGGTAGGTACCTTAGATACAGATTCTATACCGAATTTATAGGAAGTATCTCCGACCTGAATGGTTTTCCCGTTTGGCAAGCATACGGAAATGCCAAATAAGTCTTTAGGTACATTTGCCAAAAATGGAATATAATTGGCATTAGCCCCGTCGGTATTGTCTTTATACAGGTTGTACGCTTCATTTACCGCATCTTGAATTTGCGCAACTGAAATCTGTTTTGCCATAGCTTATTTTTTAGAACCAGTGTGATTAAATGCTTCTTTTTGCTTTTCATTTTTGTTTAATGCGATACGGCTTTGAGTAGGGTATTCCAGTTTCTCAAATTCCACAATTGCATTTTTGATATCGTTCAAAAGCATGTCTACCATATCGCGGCTGGTACCTTGACGACAAACAATACGCATTACCACATAGTTTTCGAGATTGTTAGGTAACGTATATGCCGGTACCATCCATCCGCTTTCTTGTAGTTTATGTTGCAGGTCATACAATGTCCATTTAGCCGTTTTGTCATATTCCGGTTTCATGTACCAAATAAACAATGGGTTTGGAATGTCGTTACTGTAATTTACAAACGGA
>JAVWBH010000308.1:0-3623 GCA_036649595.1 Bacteroidales bacterium | reverse complement strand
TACGGGAGTCAGTACAGAGAAACGACCGCCAACATCATCCGGAATAATAAATGTTTTATATCCCTCCTGATCAGCCAGCGTACGTAAAGCACCTTTCGAGCTGTCGGTAACCGCTACGATGCGCTCTTTCGATGCATCCTTGCCGATCTGTTCTTCCAGCATTTTTTTCAGAATACGGAAAGCGATAGCCGGTTCGGTAGTTGTTCCGGATTTAGAGATATTGATTAACCCGAACTGTTTTCCTTTCAGGTAAGAAGTAAGCTCTGCCAGATAATCTTCGCCAATATTCTGGCCTGCATATAAAACAACCGGATTTTTACGGTTTGTTTTCAGGTAATCAAAACTGTTGCTTAATGCGTCGATTACCGCTTTGGCACCCAGGTAGCTACCTCCGATACCGATCACGACAACGATTTCACATTTTGCACGCAGTTTGGCTGCTGTTTCATTGATATCGGCAATGTGACTGGCCGTTATGGAAGAAGGCAGATGTACCCAGCCTAAAAAGTCGTGTCCTTTGCCTTGCTTGCTTTCAAGCAGAGCATTACACTCTTTTGTTCCTTCAGCCAGGTTCTGAATTGTCTGCTGGCTCACAAAAGGAAATACTTTTTCAATGGAAAGTTTCATTTGCGTATTTGGTTTTATGGTTTAACGGAATATGGTATTCCGGTCTTTAATAAAAGATTAACGGATTATTTAGTAAAAATCAGGCTGGTGTTATCGTGATAAGGTACGTTGATCTCTCTGTTCGAGCGGATCCCGAAAACAGCCTGATACAAATCTATAAATAAGAAACAAAAGCAGAAAACGAAAGGTTCTCTGCTTTTGTATTTTATCGTAGAGCTTCGGTAAGAAGTTTAATCTCTACATAAGGTGACATTTTCTTATAAAGGATGTTGTATACAGCATCCAGAATAGGCATGTTAACGTTGTATTGTTGGTTGATCTCTTTAATACATTTTGTTCCGTAATAGCCTTCGGCAATCATTTCCATTTCAATTTGGGCCGATTTTACGGAATATCCTTTTCCGATCATCGTTCCGAACATGTGATTACGGCTAAATTTAGAATAAGCTGTAACAAGAAGGTCTCCCAGATATACCGAATCGGTAATATTACGCTCCATCGGGTCTGCCGCATTGACAAACCGATTCAGCTCCTGGATGGCATTGGATACCAGAACCGCCTGAAAATTATCGCCGTATTTCAATCCGCTGCATATTCCCGCAGCGATGGCATATACGTTTTTCAGGACAGAGCCATATTCAATTCCGGCTACATCTTTTGATGTGCAGGTATTTACATAATGGCTCTTCAGGAAATCTGCAAACAAAACCGCTTTTTCCGTATCATTACAGCCTACCGTAAGATAGGAAAGGCGTTCGTATGCGATCTCTTCTGCATGGCAGGGACCTCCCAGGACAGCCAGATTCTCATTCGGAACATTGTAGAATTTCTTCAGATATTCGGAGATAATCATGTTTTCATCGGGAACAATTCCTTTGATGGATGTAACGATAAACTTATCTGAAATCTTCACTTTCAGTTTTTTGAGGTGAAGCTTCAAATAAGGAGATGGCGTTACAAAAATAAGGGTATCTGACTTCTTAACGATCTCGTTAAGATTAGAGCTGAAGAAGATACGGTTAATATCAAATTTCACGCTCGAAAGATACGCCGGATTATGGCCCAGCTGGCGAAATTCTTCAATTCGGTCGTTGCGGCGCATGTACCAGTTAATCTTGTCGGTATTGGTCAGTACCATCTTGGCGATAGCTGTCGCCCAGCTACCACCCCCGATAATCGCTATTCGTCCCGGCAATTTCATCTGAATAATTAATTAATTAGATATGAAAGAATAATAAACTTGTGTTTATTTGGCGTTACTCACCCATTCGTTAACCACTTCCAGAGAAGGATTGTTCAATTCAAGCTTATATTTCTTGTTTAGTCCGCAAAGTTCCTGGTGCAACTTGTTTGGAACAGCTGCCGCCACGTCTTCAATTGTCAGGTATCCTGCTTTCTGGATAGCTCCGACCCATTCTTCTGCAATACCGCAAGCAGTATATTTAGCAGGTGCATCTTTTTTTATGGTTTTCTCCGGGCGCATCTGCGGGAAGAATAACACTTCCTGAATGGTTGTCTGACCGGTCATCAACATAACCAGACGGTCCATTCCGATACCCATTCCGGATGTAGGAGGCATTCCGTATTCAAGTGCACGTACGAAGTCCATGTCGATAAACATCGCCTCGTCATCCCCTTTTTCACTCAGACGGAGCTGATCTTGGAATCGTCCTAACTGGTCAATCGGGTCGTTTAGCTCTGAATATGCGTTACATAGTTCTTTTCCGTTAACCATCAGCTCAAAACGTTCTGTCAGTTCCGGATTTGTACGGTGGCGTTTGCACAACGGAGACATTTCGATCGGATAATCCGTGATAAATGTCGGCTGGATGTAGTTGCCTTCACATTTCTCTCCGAAAATTTCGTCGATCAGTTTCCCTTTACCCATTGTCTCGTCAGCTTCGATACCCAACTGATGGCATGCTTCACGCAATTGCTCTTCATTCATGCCGCTGATATCGATGCCTGTAAAGTCAAGAATAGCCTGAGTCATTGTCTTACGCGCAAACGGAGCCTTGAAGCTGATGGTTTTGTCGCCAACTTTCACTTCTGTTGTGCCGTTTACATCCAGACAGATTTTCTCCAGCATGTTTTCCGTAAAGTTCATCATCCAGTTGTAGTCCTTGTATGAAACATAAATTTCCATACAGGTAAATTCCGGATTGTGAGTACGGTCCATACCTTCGTTACGGAAGTTTTTAGAGAATTCGTATACTCCCTCAAAACCACCCACGATCAGACGTTTCAGGTAAAGTTCGTTTGCGATACGCAAATACAATGGCATATCAAGTGCATTGTGATGTGTGATAAACGGACGGGCCGAAGCTCCACCCGGTATCGACTGAAGTACCGGAGTTTCAACCTCCATGTATCCTTCAGCATTGAAATATTCGCGCATAGAGGTGTACACCTTGTTGCGTTTTACGAAAATATCTTTTACACCTTCGTTTACAACCAGGTCTACATAACGCTGGCGATAACGCATTTCGGGGTCTTCGAAAGCATCATAAGCCACTCCGTCTTTGTATTTAACAATCGGAAGCGGTTTGATTGATTTCGATAAAACAGTCAGTTCTTTTGCGTGAATTGAAATTTCACCCATTTGTGTTCTGAACACATATCCCTTGATACCTACGAAGTCGCCGATATCAAGAAGCTTTTTGAATATAGTATTGTAAAGATTCTTGTCTTCGCCCGGACAAATGTCGTCACGGGAAATGTATACCTGAATTCTTCCTTCAGAGTCTTGCAACTCAAGGAAAGAGGCTTTCCCCATGATACGTCGGCTCATTACACGACCTGCCACACTGACTTCACGCGGAGTTTCGTCCTCGTCTTTGAAGTTCTCTTTTATCTCGTTTGAATATCCGTTCACTACATACTCAGCAGCAGGATACGGGTCAATTCCCAGATTTCGTAACTCTTCCAGAGAGTTTCTTCTTATGATCTCCTGTTCGCTTAATTCCAATAGATTCATTTATGTAAACTATTTTGCA
>JAVWBH010000307.1:0-3631 GCA_036649595.1 Bacteroidales bacterium | reverse complement strand
ATCGCAGATAAAATATCCCGTCTGGAAAATATCAATATCCAGGGGAAATTCGATTATAATTCAATAAAAGCGCTCTCTACCGAAGCCCGACAGAAGCTAACAAAAATCAATCCGGAAACAATCGGTCAGGCTTCACGAATCCCCGGTATTTCACCAAGTGATATAAATATTTTATTAGTTTTGTTAGGCCGATAAGATATCAGACTAAAGTTAAACTTTAATATGTTTCACGTGAAACAATGCAAAGTATTACTTTAAAAACAGACAACAATCAGAATCATTCAATAAGCTAAAACTGAAGTTATGGGTATCCAAACTATTAAAGAGAAAATCCGTGTTGTTCCTGATTTCCCTCAAAAAGGAATTCTTTTCAGAGATTTAACCACGGTATTCAAAGACCCGAAATGTCTGAATGACCTTTCCAATTTGATGACGGAGTCTTACCTGGAAAAAGGAATCACGAAAGTGGTAGGCATTGAATCGCGCGGTTTCATTATGGGGCCGGTGATGGCGAACAATCTGGGAGCCGGTTTTGTTACACTTCGTAAACCCGGAAAACTTCCGGCAGACACTTATCAGGCAAGCTACGAAAAGGAATACGGATTGGATACGATCGAAATCCATAAGGATGCTCTATCGGAAGATGATGTGGTACTGATCCATGACGACCTTTTGGCTACCGGCGGGACTATGTTGGCCGCCTATGAGTTGGTAAAACGATTCAATGTAAAGAAAATCTATATCAACTTTATCGTGGAACTGGAAGACCTGAACGGACGAAACCTTTTCCCGGAAGAGATCGAAATTGAATCTTTGATTAAATACTAATCAGGGAAGGGCAAATTAATTTTGCCTACACATAAACGATAACATAAAGGGGAATGAGTGCTTTTAAAAGTAACCATTCCCCTTTTTCCTTATACTCTTAATAACGACGTGGCAAAAGCAAAGGTAAAAAACGAACAGATTGATCACCTGAAAGGCAAGATATCCATCATGCCCGATACTCCCGGCGTATACCAATATTTCGACAAAGAGGGTGAGATCATATATATCGGAAAAGCGAAAAACCTAAAACGCAGGGTAAGCTCGTATTTCAACAAGGTACATGATTCGAATCGGACCAATCGCCTGGTTCGGAATATTTATGACCTAAAATATATTGTAGTAAATTCGGAAGAAGATGCGCTGAAATTAGAAAACTACATGATTAAGGCACACCAGCCGAGATACAATGTATTGTTGAAAGACGATAAAACCTATCCGTGGATATGCATCAAGAACGAGCCTTTTCCGAGGGTATTCATGACCCGCAAGGTAATAAAAGACGGATCTTCTTACTTCGGGCCATATACTAATATCAAAATGGTATATACCTTGCTGGAGCTTTTTCGCGAAATTCATAAAGTCAGAACCTGCTCCTTGAATCTGGCTCCTCCTCAAATTGCTAAAGGAGAATATAAAGTATGCCTGCAATACCACATAAAAAACTGCAAAGGCCCTTGCCAGGGATTGCAGACAGAAGAAGAGTACACCAAGGATATTCAGGAAATCAAACAAATATTGAGAGGGAATACCGCCGAACTGAGTGATTACCTCTATCAGGAAATGATGCGTCTGGCCGAAAAACTTAAGTTTGAAGAAGCAGAGCAGGTAAAACACAAATACAGACTGATTGAAAATTACCGCACAAAAACATCGATCGTTCAGCCGGTGCTAACCAACATCGATGTTTATTCATACACGGAAGAAGAAAATGCAGCTTACATCAACTACTTCCACATCATACGGGGGGCAATTGTTCAATCATATACGTTCGAGTATAAGCGCCGGATAGACGACCCAAAAGAAGAGATCCTTGCATTGGGAATCGCCGAAATGCGTGAACGGTTTAATAGTCCGGCTCGGGAAATCCTGGTCCCTTTCCTTCCCGACATGGAGTTGAGCGGAGTTTCCTTTACTATTCCGCAACGCGGAGATAAGAAGAAACTACTCGATCTATCCGACAAGAATTTGAAGCAATACCAGATTGATAAACTGAAACAGTCGGAGAAACTGAATCCGGAACAGCGCAGCATGCGACTCCTAAAAGAGATTCAGACTGAGATGGGACTTGAAAAACCACCGATGAATATTGAATGTTATGACAACTCCAATATATCGGGAACAGATGCCGTAGCAGCCTGTGTTGTTTTCAAGAATGCAGTGCCATCAAAAAAAGATTATCGGAAGTACAATATCAAAACCGTAGAGGGGCCTGATGATTATGCATCGATGAAAGAAGTGGTACGGCGCCGGTATACCCGCGCAATAGAAGAATCCCTCCCTCTGCCCGACCTTATCCTGACCGACGGTGGTAAGGGTCAGATGGAAGTAGTGCGGCAAGTAGTCGAAGATGAACTGCACCTGAATATTCCGATTGCCGGTCTGGCTAAAGACAAACGCCATCGCACGTCGGAAGTTTTATTTGGATTTCCGCCAAAAGTGATCGGAATTAAACAACATACCCCCTTATTCCGTTTATTAGAACAAATACAGAATGAAGTACATCGGTTTGCCATCACATTCCATCGGGATAAACGAAGTAAACGGCAGGTGGCTTCCGAACTCGATCAGGTTAAGGGGATCGGAGAAAAAACGAAAACAACACTTTTGAAAGAGTTCAGGAGTATAAAAAAAATAAAGGAGGCAAGTATAGACGAAATCAGTGCCGTCATCGGGCGTTCAAAAGCGATCTTATTGAAAACCGCCTTCGAACAGGGTACAAACAAGATAAATGATTAATTTTGTGGTCGTAGATCATTTTTACGACAACAATGAAAGTAGTTATACAACGTGTCTCACAGGCATCGGTCTCCATCGATCAGAAAATAAAATCTGAAATAGGAATGGGTATGATGATCCTGGTTGGCTTTGAAGATGCCGACGATGAAAAAGAAATCGAATGGACAAGCCGGAAGATTCTGAACTTGCGCATTTTTGATGATGAAAATGGGGTGATGAACCGGTCTGTTATTGATGCAGGAGGCGATATTCTGATCGTAAGCCAGTTTACGCTGCATGCGATGACAGCCAAAGGCAACCGCCCTTCCTATATAAAAGCCGCCCGCCCGGAGAAGGCGATTCCCTTGTATGAGAGCTTTATCAAAACAATGGAAGCCGGACTTGGGAAAAGCGTCGGAACCGGTGAGTTCGGTGCGGATATGCAAGTGGCTTTAGTTAATAATGGCCCTGTAACGATCCTGATCGATTCTAAAAACAGAGAGTAAATGGCTATGGAAATGAAAGAGCAGATAACAATTACAGAGGCTCAGCAGTTAGTTGACCAATGGATAAAAACATACGGTGTCCGCTATTTCAGCGAACTGACCAATATGACTATCCTCACGGAAGAAGTTGGAGAACTAGCCCGCATAATGGCCCGGACATACGGCGATCAGTCTTTCAAAAAAGAGGATACCGGGCGTGATCTGGGCGATGAAATGTCCGATGTATTATGGGTTTTGATATGCCTGGCTAATCAAACGGGAATCAACCTGACGGAAGCTTTTGAAAAAAATCTCCGTAAAAAAACAGAAAGAGATAATAAACGACATATTGATAACACCAAACTTTACTAAATTATGGATAA
>JAVWBH010000306.1:0-3670 GCA_036649595.1 Bacteroidales bacterium | reverse complement strand
GATTTTGTAGATGATGACTCGTTGGATGAGGAGGGTGCCGGGCAGCTTCCTGCTGAAAATGGATTGTATGAGCATTATCGTTTTGTCGTAGATAAGGGGCAGAAGCTTCTGCGTATTGATAAATATCTGACAGACCGTATCGAGGGTGCTTCGCGCAACCGTATACAGAATGCCGCCGACGCAGGGTTCATTTATGTAAATGACGTTCAGGTAAAATCAAATTATAAGGTAAAACCGGCCGACGTGATCACGATCATGATGGATCGGCCTCGTCATCAACTGGAAATCATTCCGGAAGAGATACCGTTAGATATCGTGTATGAAGATGCCGATTTATTGGTTGTAAATAAACCAGCAGGCCTTGTCGTACATCCCGGCCATGGAAATTATCATGGTACGCTGGTGAATGCTCTGGCATGGCATTTTAAGGATGATCCCGGTTATGATGCTTCCGACCCCCGCCTGGGACTGGTACACCGAATCGATAAGGATACCTCAGGTTTATTGGTGGTAGCCAAGACACCAGACGCCAAAACCCATCTGGGCTTGCAGTTTTTCAATAAAACGACCAAACGCCGTTATACGGCAATCGTATGGGGATCTGTGGCGGATGATGAGGGGCGTATCGAAGGCCACATCGGGCGTTCGCTGAAAGACCGGTTACAAATGACTGTTTTTCCGGAGGGCGATCTGGGTAAGCATGCGGTTACCCATTATTCGGTAAGAGAACGACTGGGATATGTATCGGTGGTGGAATGTCGTCTGGAAACCGGACGTACACATCAGATCCGTGTACATATGAAGCATATCGGCCATACGCTCTTTAACGACGCGCGTTATGGGGGACATGAGATACTAAAAGGAACTACTTTTGCAAAATATAAGCAATTTGTCAAGAATTGTTTCGATATTTGTCCCCGTCAAGCACTTCATGCTCAGACGTTAGGCTTCGTACATCCGCGTACGGGCGAAGAAATGTTTTTTGAAGCTCCCATTCCTCAGGATATGTTACTGCTGATGGAACGCTGGAGGGGATATATTGCCAACAGAGAATCTGGTAACGAGTAAGTTATGAAAAAAAATATCGCAATTATTGCGGGTGGCGACTCTTCGGAAGTAGTCGTTTCACTTAAAAGTGCTCAAGGAATTTACACTTTCCTGGATAAGGAAAAATATAATGTCTACCTTGTTACCATAATTGGTACGGTATGGCAGCATGAAGATGAAGCCGGTGTACATTATCCGGTGGATAAAAATGATTTTAGTATCCGTAAAGGGGATGAAAAGATAAAATTCGACTTTGCCTATATCACCATTCATGGTACTCCGGGCGAGAATGGTTTATTGCAGGGTTATTTTGATTTGTTACGCATACCTTACTCTTGTTGTGGCGTACTGGCTGCTTCAGTAACGTTCAATAAGTATATTTGTAATCAATTGTTGAAAAGTTTTGGCATTTCTGTCGCAAAATCTGTTGTATTAAGAAAAGGGCAGACAATTGAAAACGAAGAGGTGATAGCCGGGGTCGGTTTACCTTGCTTTATCAAACCCAATGTAGGAGGATCCAGCTTCGGTACGACCAAAGTGAAAACGGCAGATCAGATTCAGCCTGCTATCCGCACTGCATTTGCAGAAGGTGAAGAGGTAATTATAGAATCGTTTATGCAAGGTACCGAGGTGACATGCGGTTGCTATAAGGTAAATGGGAAGGAAGTTGTTTTCCCGATTACAGAGGTAGTAAGTAAAAACGAATTTTTTGATTACGACGCCAAATACAATGCAGATCAGGTAGAGGAGATTACTCCTGCCCGTATTTCAGACGCAATGACGGCTAAAATACAGTTGCTGACTTCCCGTATTTACGATCTGATCGGATGTAAGGGCATTATACGTGTTGACTTTATCCTGATCGGAGAAGAACCTTTCTTGCTGGAAGTAAATACAACACCGGGAATGACGGTAACAAGCTTTATTCCGCAACAGGTAAGAGCAGCCGGATTAGAGATCCGTGAAGTTCTTACTGAAATTATTGAGAACGAATTTGAGCTTATTAGCAAATACTTATAAAAATATTCAGATGTTATCTCCGGTACATAATCTTAACAACCCAGCTGTATGACTATGGAGATTACACCTGCAAACGAAAATGAATATATTCAGATGAAACAACGATTTGATTTTGAGGATATCCGTCCGCTTTATGACGAAGAAGTGCCGGAGGTAATGACTTCACTGCTGAAAGAACCGGCAGTTGAGCACTTTATTCATTACCTGGCTCCTGAAGTCCCTTTGGATACCTTCAAACAGCAATTGGCCGGATTAACCAATAAATTTGATTTCCAGTCGAAAGTAGTTGCTCCTTTCTTATGGAAGCTGGCAGATAAGACTACCACTTCCCTGGATATGGGTGGTGCCGACGAATTGTCACATCAGGATAGTTATACCTTTATCTCAAACCACCGGGATATTATTCTTGATGCCGCTTTTCTGAACATCCTTTTGTTTAAGCATGGTTTTGATACGGCTGAGGTTGCGATTGGTGATAACCTGCTGGTGTATCAGTGGATCCGTAACCTGGTGAGAATGAATAAGAGCTTCATCGTTAAACGCGATATCCCTGTACGTCAAATGCTCGAGGTATCTCGTCGCCTGTCTACTTATATTCACTTCGCGTTGAAGATAAAAGGACAGTCGGTATGGATTTCTCAGCGGGAAGGACGATCAAAAGATTCAACAGACCGTACACAGGAGGGATTGGTGAAGATGCTCGCTCTGGGAGGTGGCAAAGACTTCCTGCGCAGTGTGCGTACGCTTAATATTGCTCCGGTAGCGATTTCGTATGAATATGATCCGTGTGATTATCTGAAAGCGAAAGAGTTTCAGCAGAAACGAGACAATCCGGATCATAAGAAACAGAAAAAAGATGATCTGATCAATATGGAAACCGGACTGACCGGATTTAAAGGCCGTGTACATTTCCAGATTGCACCGCCGATTAAGCCGTTGTTGGAAAATATTCCGGCCGATATGGATAAGGCTTCAGTCGTATCATTGGTTACCGGTTTGATAGACAAGGAGATCCATCGAAATATGCGTATGTATCCCGGAAATTACATCGCCTATGATTTATTGTATAAAACGGATAAATACCGCGACCAATATACAGCAGAAGAGGAACAGAGCTTTAAAGATTATATTCAGGGACAATTGAATAAAATCGTGCTTGAACAGAAGGATGATGAATTCCTGATGATGAAGCTGTTGGAGATGTATTCTAATCCGCTGATCAATTTTGAGAAAGCAAATGCATAAGCATGATCGTATTTGACGATTAAAAATTAAATACCCCGAAGGCTATCCGTAACGGACTCTTTCGGGGTATTTTATGTGTTATAAATGAATTGCCTGTCGTTTAGTTTTTCCTTTTCGATTTTCTGAATAAAACCGAGAAGATTACCGGCAACGTAACCATCCCGATTAGGGTTCCGGTTATTGCTCCGCCTGAATTGGCAGCCATATCCCACCAGTCGGCACTGCGGGATGAGGTTGCTATCCCTTGCAATACCTCCATTAATGCACCCATGCAGGTTGCGATTATAAATGCAATTACCATTTCACGAAAATATACTTTCCTCTTGGGATGGGTACGGCTTAAGTCGAATAACAATAC
>JAVWBH010000305.1:0-3685 GCA_036649595.1 Bacteroidales bacterium | reverse complement strand
AAGAATGAACTAACCACATAGGATTCAATTTTTAGTTATTTGATTGTTTTGATTACTCATCAAGGCGTTAAGTGAAGTGCAAAATTAAACTTATTCAACATACTTAGCAACAGATTAAAGAATAATTTCCGTAATCGGAAATACATTTTTTATCCTGTTGATTTGGGAAACCGATTGTCCTGATATCGGTAGTTGTATCCGGGTGGTTTCCCGATCCCGCCGCGGGCCTCCCTTATGGGTAAAACTTTTTCTGATAAGGTTTAGTTTAATTTATTGTGTTAAAAGAATATAGCCCTATCGTCAGCTACTTGACAATAGGGCTATGTGTATGTTAAACAATAGGATGCTAATTAATTAGCCGGAACCACTTGTGCCGTACCGATTGTTCTGGTTTTTAATTCGGGTGAACCTGAATAAGCTACCTTCCCGTTTCCGGTAAGAAATGTTTTCAGTTTTTTATCAGCGTGGCATCGTATGTTGCCGGATCCTGTTATCACAGCGTTTACTTCGGTAGCTTTTACTTCTGCAGCGCGGATTTCGCCTGTACCCTGGATCGAATAATCGCCCATACCGGTATTTCCACCTACTAGAATATCGCCACCTCCTCCAACGTTCAGGTTAAGGACTCCCGATTTGGTTTGTTCGGCTTTGATTTGTCCGTTTCCGACCACTGAAAGTTTAATTTCTGAACCTTCAATTGGCGACTGGATCTCGAAGGTTGCCGAACCTTCATTTAAAACCTCATCAAGGGAAGATGAATACATACGGATTAATACTACACCGAATTCGGGAGTACGCATGCCGCTCATTTTAATAGATAAAGACCCCTTCTCCGATTTCATGCTGATGATATCCAGTATATTCTCCTCTCCATATACGCTGATATAGCCTGCTGAATCGGGATTTACCTTATAGATCACATTAAACGGATGGGTAATCGTTACTTTAGAAAAGTCGTTTACTTTAAACTCGCGCGTTTTGTAGTTATCGTTACCAACAACTTTCTTAAACACCTGCGCATTGGTCTGAAAAACAATCACCGAGCAAAACAGGGCGATTAAAAGGGACTTAACATGCATAAGTGATATTAATTTAAATGATTAATAACACAAAGGAAATAAAAACTTCTAAATAATATGCTTAAAAGCACGGATTTATCCATGTAAAAAGTCGGCGAATTGTATTTCAATCCGATTCAGGATTTCAAATAATTCTTCGACAGATTCGGCACGCAACATCGCGATTCTGGTTTCTCTGAAATTCGGGATTCCTTTGAAAATTGGGGTCGCGGCCAAATGGCGGCGAATATGGAGAATGCCGCGGTATTCGTCAAGGCGCTCTACGCTATCGGTTACTTGTTGGCGGATAATATTCATTTTATCGCCGAACGGGATTTCTGGCAAATGTTCGCCTGTTTCGAGATAGTGTTTGATTTCGCGGAAAATCCACGGGCGTCCGATTGTAGCACGTCCCACCATGATGGCATCTACACCGTATTTATCGAATTTTTCTTTTGCGATCACGTCGGAAGTAACATCTCCGTTACCGATGATCGGAATATGCATTCGTTGGTTTTCTTTGATCTTCCCGATTAGCGACCAGTCTGCTTCGCCGGTATACATCTGGCTACGCGTACGGCCGTGTACGGCTAACGCCGCAATCCCGCAATCCTGCAACTGCTCGGCCAGTTCAACGATAATTTTACTTTCACAATCCCATCCGAGGCGCGTTTTAACGGTTACCGGTATTTTAACAGCATCCACCACTGCTTTGGTGATTTCGAGCATTTTAGGGATATCACGCAGCATCCCTGCCCCCGCTCCTTTTCCGGCTACCCGTTTTACAGGACAACCGAAGTTGATATCCAGAATATCCGGTTTCGCTTCTTCTACAATGCGGGCTGCTTCTACCATGGGGTCTACTTCACGCCCGTAAATCTGAATTACTACCGGCCGCTCTTCTTCGTGGGTAATCAGCTTTTGCTGTGTTTTATTGACGCTTCTAACCAATGCATCGCTTGATACGAATTCTGTATATACCATGTCGGCACCGAAACGCTTACACATCAGGCGGAAAGCCATATCTGTGACATCTTCCATCGGAGCCAGGAAAACAGGCTTGTCGCCTAAATCTATATTTGCTATCTTCATTTGTCTTGATTTTTAAGAGCGCAAAGATAATTATTTCCTTTCACACGGAAGTCAGATGCTTTAATTCGTGTTGGTTACGGCTCTGTATTTTGTAAAGTTTCACTAACTTTGGCTCGATTTTTTAAGAACCTCAACCTATTTCAGAAATACAATCAAATTACGATATGGAATATAATTTCAGAGAGATAGAAAAAAAATGGCAGAAGTTCTGGCAGGATAACCAGACTTACCGGGTGGATGTAGATCCGTCGAAGCCGAAGTTTTACGTATTGGACATGTTTCCTTATCCGTCGGGAGCAGGATTGCATGTAGGGCATCCGCTTGGTTATATCGCCTCGGATATCTATTCGCGTTACAAACGCCTAAACGGATTTAACGTATTACATCCGATGGGTTACGATGCCTATGGATTGCCTGCTGAACAATATGCAATTCAGACGGGACAACATCCCGCTATCACTACCTCTCAGAATATTGCGCGTTACCGGGAGCAATTGGATAAGATCGGGTTCTGTTATGACTGGAGCCGCGAGATCCGTACTTGCGAGCCTGATTTTTACAAATGGACGCAATGGGCTTTCATCCAGATGTTTAATAGTTATTACGATTCTGTACAAGATAAAGCAATGCCGATTGCTTCTTTGGCAGCTCATTTTGAACAACAGGGAACCGCAGAACTTACCGCAGTAGGATCTAAAGATCTTTCTTTTACTGCTGAAGAATGGAAAAGCAAATCAGAGAAAGAGCAACAGGAAATTTTGATGAATTACCGTATCGCCTATTTGGGAGATACAATGGTAAACTGGTGTCCGGCTTTGGGTACTGTATTGGCTAATGACGAAGTTGTTAACGGTGTTTCTGAACGTGGCGGATATCCGGTAGAACAAAAGCTGATGCGTCAATGGTGTCTGCGTGTTTCTGCATATGCTGATAGATTGTTGAAAGGGCTTGATACCCTGGATTGGTCAGATTCGCTGAAGGAAACTCAGAAGAACTGGATCGGCCGTTCGGAAGGTGCTGAAATGCAGTTTAAGATTACCGACTCTGATCTTGAGTTCACCATCTTTACAACGCGGGCGGATACGGTTTTTGGTGTTACTTTCATGGTGTTGGCTCCTGAAAGCGCCTATGTGAAGCAGGTTACTACGCCAGAGCAAGAAGAGGCTGTTGCAGCCTATATCGATAGTATCAAACATAAGACAGAGCGCGACCGCCAGATGGAGAAAACCGTTTCGGGCGTATTTACCGGATCTTATGCGATCAATCCGTTGACCAATCAACCGATACCGGTATGGGTGAGTGATTATGTATTGGCAGGTTATGGTACGGGTGCTATTATGGCTGTACCGGCACATGACTCGCGCGACTATGCTTTTGCAAAACATTTCAATTTGCCGATTATTCCTTTGATTGAAGGGTGTGATGTATCGGAAGAGTGTTTTGAAGCGAAAGAGGGAAAAATGGTTAACTCTTGCGGAAACGGATTGGATCTGAATGGTCTGGACGTTAAAGAAGCGATTGCTAAAACAAAACAA
>JAVWBH010000304.1:0-3687 GCA_036649595.1 Bacteroidales bacterium | reverse complement strand
CACCTCTAAACCCGTGTTCGGGAGCAAAAACAGTAGTAACCGCTATCCCGCAGCTTAACAAGGTGTCTAATAAATGAGTTTGATTTTTACCCGAAACAGAGGTCTGATTCACAATAAGTCCCACTTTTTGATCCTTTAAGAGCGGCAATAGCAGATCCAGTCTTTCCGCACCTGTCAATACGGAAGATTCGGTAACCGTACGAGCCTGGGCAGAAACGCCTGTACACCACAGAATCAATAGCAAAATCAGATGAAGATTGTATGTTTTCATATTCAGGAATATCGGGATTATTTGTAATATTGTAACAAAGAAACAAATTAATCAGATATGAACCCGTTAACCATTATCAAAAAATATTATCCCGAAGGTTCTGAAGTCTACCGCATATTGGTAGATCATAGTCGGTTAGTTGCAGACAAAGCATTAGAACTGGCTAAACGTCATCCGGAATTAAATATGGATTTGAATTTTATAGAAGAAGCGGCCATGTTGCATGATATCGGAATCTTTTTGTGTGATGCAAAGGATATTGGCTGCCAGGGTACAGAACCTTACATCCGGCATGGTGTTTTAGGTGCCGATATTTTGCGACAAGAAGGACTGCCCCGGCATGCTCTTGTTTGTGAAAGGCATACGGGTACCGGTATTACCAAAGAGCAAATCAAGCAACAGCATCTCCCTGTTCCCGAGCGCGATATGCTGCCGGTTACCAATGAAGAGAAGTTAATTTGTTTTGCCGATAAGTTTTATTCAAAATCTCATCCCGGTAAAGAAAAGAGTGTGGAAAAAATATACAAATCTATGAGCCGTTTCGGAGAAGACTCTGTTAAACGATTTGAAGAAATGTGTACTCTTTTCCTCTGAAAATATATTAAATGCAATTCTGCTAAGTGGTTATTTAGCTAATTTGTGTAGTTTTGCATTACAAAAACCAACCGTGACGGATGTTATTATTCAGAAGAAATTACATATTTTATATATTCCTATTTGTACAGTTCATTTCTTGTGGAGAAATGATTGCGCAAAATATTAAGAAAGAGCTCCCTGCACCTGTATCTACTCAGATTCAGAACGGGGTTACGTCTGTGCCTTTACCTGATTCTTTGGTAGTAAAGACCGACTCTGTTGCTGCCGATTCAATCGTTGCCCCTGCAAAAAAGAAATCCCCCTTAGAAGATATTGTGACGTATGAGGCACAAGATTCGCTGGTCTTTACCGGCCAGAATAAGGCTTATTTATATGGGAGCAGTATCGTGAAATATCAGGATATGGAATTGGATGCACAGGAGATACGCATGAGTCTTGACAGTAGTTCGGTGTACGCCAACGGGGTGCCCGATTCATCCGGCGTATTAGCCGGAACTCCTGTTTTTAAAGATAAAGGCGGCGAATATCAGTCTAAGACAATCAACTATAATTTTAAATCGCAAAAAGGTTTTATCACCAATATCGTTACTCAACAGGGAGAAGGGTATCTGACCGGCGGTCAGACAAAGAAAATGGAAGGTAATGAGTTTTACATGGTAAATGGTAAATATACTACTTGCGACCACCATGATTGTCCTCACTTTTACCTGCAGCTCACAAAGGCAAAGGTAAAACCGAAAAAGAACATTGTAACCGGTCCCGCCTACCTGGTATTGGCCGATGTGCCGTTGCCGTTAGCTATCCCGTTTGGATTTTTTCCTTTTTCAGAGTCTTATTCATCGGGTATTATCATGCCTACCTACGGCGATGAACTGCAACGCGGTTTTTATTTGCGCGATGGCGGCTATTATTTCGCAGTCAGCGATTATATGGACCTGGCGCTTACCGGCGAGATCTTTACAAAGGGTTCTTGGGGTGTAAATGTAAACTCGAATTATGCATGGCGCTATAAGTTTAACGGTAACTTCAATATGGGGTATCAGGTAACGATTACCGGCGATAAAGGGCTGCCCGATTACACGAAGATGAAAAACTTTAAGGTAACCTGGTCACATACTCAGGATCAGAAGTCGAATCCGAATATGTCGCTTTCAGCCAGCGTAAATTTCGCTACTTCCGGATATGACCGTAATAACCTGGATAGTTATTATAATGCCACTCAGTTTACAGAGAATACGAAAAGTTCGACGGTAAATATGACCTATACTTTTCCGAATACGCCATTCAGTATCTCTACTACGGCAAATGTCACTCAACGTTCGCAAGACTCCACCGTGGCGGTGTCTTTTCCAGACCTGACATTGAGTATGCGTCGTATTTATCCTTTCAAACGCAAAGTGGTGATCGGAAAAGAAAAATGGTATGAAAAAATCAATATGAGTTATACCGGGCTTTTCCGTAACTCCATTACCACACAACAGGATCTGTTTTTTAAATCGAGTCTGATTAAAGACTGGAAAAACGGGATGCAGCATTCGATACCGATTTCATCTACTTTTTCTATCCTGAAATATATTAATATATCGCCATCGATCAGCTTTACCGATCGTATGTATTCTAATAAGGTCACCAAAAGATGGGAGCCTCACCTGGTGGATCCGGACGGGAATTTGGGTGCTGTAGCCCGTGATACGACATATGGTTTTTATAATGTGTATAATTTTAGTTTTGGCTTGTCGGCTACTACCAAGCTATACGGTTTTTATAAGCCATTGCCATTTCTGGGGGATAAGGTGCAAATGATCCGACATCTGTTTACGCCGAGTCTGAGTCTATCCGCACAACCGGATTTCGGTAAAAAGTTCTGGGGCTTTTGGGATAAATATCAGAAACCGGACAATACTGTAGCCGAAGGTTTTCGAGATGTTTATTATTCGCCGTTTGAAGACGGGATGTTTGGTTCTGCACCCAATGGGAAAATGGGAACTGTAACCTTAAATATGCAGCATAACCTGGAGGCGAAGATAAAATCAGACCGGGATACTACCGGAATCCGTAAAATCAGTTTGATCGATAATCTTTCAATCGGGGGTATTAGTTACAACTTCGCTGCCGATTCGCTTCGCTGGAGTGATATTCCGGTATCGGTTCGTCTGAAGTTTTCGAAGCAGTTTACGTTGCAGTTGAGCGGATTGCTTGATACCTATATGTACGGGCCAAGCGGACAGAAAATTGACCAGACCCGTTGGGCCGCTGGGCAGTTTCCGCGTCTGAAGAGTACCAGTACATCTTTCAGCTATACATTGAATAATGAAGTGATCCGAAAATTATTCGGTAAAGGAGATGCATCTTCCGACAGTAAGAAATCTTCCGAAAATGCAGATCAGGAGGGCGACGAGCAGGGATATGAGTCACTTGATTCTGCCATTGCCCAGTCTTCAAGTACAGAGGCCGAATCGAAAAGCGAATTTGATAAAGACGGATATCTGGCATGGAATGTGCCGTGGAGTTTGTCAATCAACTATGGCCTTCGTTACGGATACGGTTCGTTTAATAAAGAGAAACGGGAGTTTGACCGGAAGATCACTCAGAACTTAAGTTTCAGCGGGAATCTCTCATTTACGAAGAACTGGTCGTTTAACTTTACAACAAGTTATGATTTCGATATGAAGAAGCTGGCTTATATGAACTGTAATATTACACGTGATATGCACTGTTGGACTATGTCGGCCGGGTTTGTGCCGGTGGGCCCTTATTCGTCCTACAACTTCAGTATCCGCGTAAAATCATCATTGCTGAGCGACTTGAAATATGACAAA
>JAVWBH010000303.1:0-3687 GCA_036649595.1 Bacteroidales bacterium | reverse complement strand
CTGCTAATGCAAATGTTTTCATTTTGTTATTGTTTTGTGTTACTCAAAATTGAGGAAGCCCCTTAATTTCCCATCACACGGAATCCTAAAAAGCGGGGGCAAAGATAATAATTAATTTTTTAATTACATATCTGCTGTTTGGATAGTTTTAAAACCGAGGGGGATTATCCTGCTGAAATATTGTTAAGTGTTGCATTTACAACAAAATATATATCGATTTTTCGGGATATTTATTTTAATTGAATACTTTTGTGGCTTATTAAAAAATGAAAACTCTTTAGTCAAATGAAAAACAAAATCTTAGTAACCGGCGGAACCGGATTTATCGGTTCTCATACTGTGGTTGAATTACAGCAGGCAGGTTATGATGTAGTGATTGTGGATAATCTGTCTAACTCTAATGCAGATGTAGTAGACGGAATAGAACGTATTACCGGCATTCGTCCTACTTTTGAGCAGTTGGATTGTAATGATATGGAGGGCTTGCGTGCTCTTTTCGCAAGAGAAAAGAACATTAGCGGAATTATTCATTTTGCAGCGAGCAAGGCGGTAGGTGAATCTGTAGAAAAACCAATGTTGTACTATCGTAATAACTTGGTTTCTTTGTTGAATATCATGGATTTGATGGCCGAATTCAATGTGAAAGGATTTGTATTCTCATCTTCTTGTACCGTGTATGGCGAGCCGGACGTAAATCCGGTGGACGAATCGGCACCTGTGAAGCCGGCATTGTGTCCGTATGGTAATACAAAGCAAATCGCGGAAGAAATTATTCGTGACGCCAGTATTTCGGGTGTTCCTTATAAGAGTACGATTCTGCGTTACTTCAATCCGATCGGAGCTCATCCTTCGGCAGAAATCGGAGAATTGCCAAATGGCGTACCTCAGAACTTGTTGCCTTATGTAACGCAGACGGCAATGGGAATCCGTAAGGAGCTGAGTGTATATGGTGATGATTACAATACTCCCGACGGTTCATGTATCCGCGACTATATCAATGTAGTGGATCTTGCCAAGGCGCATGTGAAAGCTCTTGATCGTATGTTGAAAGGTGATTCGGCAGAAAATGTAGAGGTGTTCAACCTGGGTACCGGACGCGGTGTTTCTGTATTGGAATTGATTCGTACTTTTGAAAAAGTTACCGGAGTGAAGGTTCCTTATAAAATTGTAGGTCGTCGTGACGGAGATATTGAAAAAGTATGGGGCGCGGTAGAAAAAGCAAATCAGGTATTGGGCTGGAAAGCTCAGGAAACACTTGAAGATACGTTGTCTACTACCTGGAAATGGCAGCTTCGTCTGCGTGAAAAAGGATTGATGTAATTATTATATACATTATAATAATATATACATGCGATATGTGCGGGAAGTTCGATCTGACGATTGGACTTCCCGCTTTTTTATTTCCAATAAGTGATTTCCCGTTTTTGCATGAATTGAGGGATGTCGTTGATGTAGAAGTATCGCTCAATCCAGTTTCCTTTTTCGTCATAGGTATATACGGAGCGGGTTTCGGTCGTCATGCGCAGGGATTTATTTTTTTCATATGCCTGTGTTTCTTCATTTAGCTGATAGGCGGATACGGCTCCTTCCAGACCGGCGAGAGTGCTTTTGTCTATCTTTTGCAAATTCGACTCGACGATTTTGCAGTTTGTTTCGTTCCCGAATTCGTCAAACTGATAACGGGTTGTTGTGGTTTTTACAGGCGATACATAGTGGATTGATTTTACGCGTCCGTCTGCATCGTATCGGTAACTGTTGGTTGATTGCTGTTTGTTATTGTTGTCGAAAGAGATCATTTGTGCCTGACGCCCGTCTTCGTTATAAATGAAGATATGTCTGAAATTTGTTCTGCCATCCGGGAACAGGCATTTTTCTTCAGTGCAGCGCCCCTGAAGGTCGAACGTGTAGATCCAGACATTGTTTTTGCTTTTATGAAGCGGTATCGGAGCATGCGGATCGCGGATATGATAAATCAGATCGGTGATATTGTCTGTCTCATCATATCTTATTACCGTGCTGATCCGGTTTTCGTTGTCGTATTCATAGCCCATACTGCCTGTCTTTCTGCGGTCGGCATAGAAACGCTGTTCAATGAGCTTTCCTTCTTTATCATATAGATTCAGGGTTTTGTTATCATCGGCATCGTCTGTGAAATAAGCATGGTATTCGGTGGTGCGTCCTTCTCTGTCGAACAAATAAGCTTCGTCTACATATCCTTTAAACCAGAACGGATCACTGTCGGGGGCTTTTTCTGCCCAGACGGAATCGCCTTCGGTCATAATTTTCATGTGGATCATTTTCAGCATGCGCACGTCTGCCTGTAGGTTGGCTTCTTTTCTATTTGCCCACTGGGCAAAACAGGAGGCATAGCCAAGGCATATTCCGAGTAATATAAGTATCCCGGTTTTCGAAAAAGGTGCGTTTGCGATTATCATGATAAACCAAAGTTAAATTTGGATATAAAACGGTTTTTATAGTGAATTGGTTCATGATAAAATAGGATTCGATGGCAGATAAAAGGAATATAAAAATCCCCGGCTTATCCGCTCTGTCTTTGAGATTGCAGGATGGGCCGGGGAAATAAATGAGGATTAATATACTACTACTTTTGTGCGGTTTACAAGGTAGATACCCTGTGGAAGGGCGATTGTTGTTTTGCCGGTTGTAATAGCGGTTTGTCTGATTAATTGTCCGTTTATGCGGCAGATGGTAAGGGTAGTATCTGTGTCAGATGATATTTCCAAACCCCCTGCAACGGCTGTAATCGTTAAATTCTGGTCAGCCAGGTTGTTTTCAATGCCTGTTTCTGTGTTTTGAGTAATTACTACATCATCTAGAAAGAATCGGGATTTGCTGGCTTGTTTTCCTTTGAAAGTGATTTGAGTATCAGGAGTACCGTCGGTGATGTTTACGGTAAAATTGGTAAAATTGCTTCTTTCGATTGTTACGGAAGATTGATCCAGTGTTCCGCCTCCGGTAATTTCTAGTAATAATGAAGTCTGATCTCCTTCCCATGCTCCGGCACGGAATGTAAGTACGGCATTGCCGGTAAGGTTTTTTAAAGCCGGGGTAGTGATAATCCCTTGTTTGCTGCCTGATCCGGAACGGATGCATTCGCTGGCTCCATTTGCAGAAGCGAGAACCCAGTCTTCAAGTCCGACAGGAGCGACCGTAGCTGAAATCGCGGCCCATTTGCCATCGTTGCCGCCTTCACCTTTGTTTTCGTCGAAACGTTCTTCAAAAATAACGGTTTGAGCAGAAAGAGATGTACCCATGCATGCCATAGCAAACAATAATAGCATGTTTTTAAAATTGAAAAGAGTAGAATTTTGCATACTGTAATGTATTAGTAGAATGTTAAATGTTGGTGCAAAATTAGGGTAATTTTAATACAACGATGTTACAGGTCTTATTTATAAGTATAATTTAAAGGTTTTTACAATAAAGGTGTCTGAATAAAAGCGGTGTCGGGAAATGATAAAAAATGCATGAGTTTTGTGTCTTCGAAATAAATTCTTATCTTTGCGCCGATTTTTAGGTGATATAATGTCTAACTTACTAATTACAAAAACACTAATTAATTTATGTCTAACAAAAACATCTCTCCAGTAGAAGATTTCAACTGGGACGCCTACGAAAACGGCGAAGTTCTTGGCGGAAAAAGCCACGAAGAATTGGTAAACACTT
>JAVWBH010000302.1:0-3694 GCA_036649595.1 Bacteroidales bacterium | reverse complement strand
AATCTCTCCACCTCCACATGAATTTCTAACTAACTGATAATCAGACAATTACAAACTTATAATTGTCTGATTATTTTTTTTAATTGTATCTTAATTGTATACCCATATATGACCCGTCGAAAAAGCATTGTCATACTCCCAAGTCTTCGCGATTGCAAAGGAGACATGACCAAGCAATGGTTCGTAGAATACTCCATCAGGAATCCTAAAACCGATAAGATGGAAAGGAAACGGCACTATATTAATAAAGATCTTACGGCTACAAAAAGAGTCCAGGAAGGCGAATCAATTATAAAGGATCTTACTGATAAGCTACATACCGGATGGACCCCATTTGAACGTGATGATGTTATTTTTGAAGATAATCTTGAGTATAGTAATGTAGCCAGAGTATACGGAAAAAAGAAGAAAGGAAACAATACAATTCGAAAACTGTGCAATGAATATCTCGAGGTGAAGAAACTTGAGGTGAATACGAAGAGCTACGTGTGTTATCAGTCAAAATTCCGCGTTATATGTCAGTATTTCGACAAGATAGGCTCTGGTGATATCGATGTATGTGCAATATCTCGCGATATGATTATCTCATTCCTGAAGACAATCGCTCATGACCGAGGATTATCCGTATGCTCTGTATCCAAATATCAACAGATCATTCACTCATTGTTCAATTTTATTCATCGCCAAAAAAGATTGATCCTTGAAAATCCGGTATATGATATTCCGAAAATTGGCCTCGTAAAAGACAACGCCCCTCTCCCATTCACGCATGAAGACCGACAACGACTTGCAGATGCTATCCGGGATAAGGACCCCTGGCTATGGCTCGCCTGTCAGCTCATGTATTACACCGCATTGCGTCCAGGTCAGGAAATCAGGTTACTGAAGGTAGGTCAGATCAATCTTCGCGAACGGACGATTACGGTGATTGCCACCGTTGCCAAGAATCAGCAGCGCGAAACTATCGACATCCCTGATCAATTATTCTATGAACTCCGAGATTTTTATCAGATCCAACAATATTCTCCAACATTTTATGTTTTCGGATCCTCCGGAATCCCCGGATCTAGACCGCTTGGTGTAAACACAATGAGCAACAGATTTATTACGATACGAGACTCTCTGCGCATCGATAAAGCCTTTAAATTTTACAGTTGGAAGCATACGGGAGCGTCAGCCTTAACAACCGTTGATGTGTCGCCATATGAGCTACAGAGGCATCTGCGCCATAAACGACTCTCGACGACTGAACATTATATTCGTAAACGACTCGGTCAAAAATCTGAAAAAATAAAGCATCATTTCCCGTCTATCGAAAATGATGCTGAATAACATAAAAACTCTATCTTTGCAGAGACGATAAAACCTCTCTGCCCGATAAAAAAATAAAATATACGGGTGAACACCCCTTGGCGGAGGCTAAGGGTGAGAGAGGTTTTAATCGTCAAATTCAACAACTCGTTCACCCGTAATTTATATAGAAGGAAGCACCTGCTTCCTTTTTTTATATCCGGAAATTCGCTGTGATTACTTCGATTTTCTTTCTTGTCGATTTCCCCGCGTCAATTCTCATCTCCTTCTTAATTGTATACCATCCGTTTATGTTTGTAAAATCACTCAATATCTCAGATGGATAGCTACTTAATATGAATTTCCCCCTGATTTGCGCAAGTGTCTGTAGTAACATCTTGAAGTCTTCTTCTGTATAACCGTCGTAATGCCCGCAATCGCTGTTAAAATACGGCGGATCTACGTAGAATAATGCATCTTCAGTATCCCTCGATTCGATTATTCGGATAGCGTCTGTGCACTCTATCTGCACAGCACTTAAACGTGATCCTGCGTCATGAAGTTCATCTTTCCGATTATTCATCCTCCTTACCGGGCTATTATTTACCTTATCGTAACCCCAACTCGACGATAGTTGCCCCGAAAATCCTTGCATAGAAAGCACCCATAAAGCCCATGCTCTTTTGATATCCGTAAATAAATGGGGATTGTTGTATATTGTCCAGGCATCATTGAATATGGCACGACTATACAGTGTCTCTTCAGCCATTTTCTCGAGCTCTCCTGGCGTTGCCTTCAGCACGCGATAGAAGTTTATCAACTCTTTGTTCGTGTCATTTAAGATCTCAACTTTTGATGGAGATTTTGCGAAAAATACGGCAGCACCCCCTGAAAATGGTTCGCAATACAGATTGTGATCCGGGATCAAATCAAGAATAGTAGGTACCAACTTTTGTTTGCCTCCGTAGTAGGTAATCGGAGTTCGTGAAAACTTTCTCATAAGGTTCATATTTATTATTTATGAGAGGTCGTAATCGTCATTTCAAAATTAGCGAAAGCTAATCGACTGAATAAGGACAGAAAGCCCCATGATTACACATGGGGCTTTTCTATTTACGAAAGTAGTTTCATATTTGCAGCTATCAGCTTCGCATTGTCTTCAGGATTGATTTTTATGTATCTAAAAAAGCTTTTTTCACTCGAGTGCCCAGTCACCAACATAATCTGAGCGGTGGTAAATTTTCCAGAATTATACATTATGGTGGCGAATGATCTGCGGGCCGTGTGCGTACCTAATAGATCGCATTTCCGGTTAGTTTCGGTCACTGTATCGAATCCGACTTGCCGTATATGGCTAATTTCTTCCGTCAATCCGACTTTTTCGCAGATCATCTTGACGTACCGGTTGAAGTAACTTATAGATAATCCTACTGCAGGTATTATTCCTTTATGCCTTGCTATTGCCTCCTTAACATAAGGGTGTAATGGAATATGCACTACAGCTCCTGTTTTCTTTGTTTTTATCGATAATATATCGTCGTGGATGTTATCTGGAGTAAGCCTCGAATAGTCAGAGTATCTCAATCCTGTTAGGCAACCGATGATAAATAGATCTCGTATTTTTTTTTGTGGAATAGTCAATTTATCGAAGTAGAATATGCGCGTTATCTCGCACATATTTAAAGCAATTCCAGGTGCCTTCTCCCCTTCAGGACGGTATTCATCAAAGGTTGGATGTACCCGATATCCGTAATTTCCGGCTTTTTTACAGTGTGTCTTTATTCCTTGTATAAGCCCCTGTATAGTATTTGGTCGCAGTTTCTGCTCCCGTAAAAAATAATCAAATGCCCTTAAGAAGTCATCTGATATAGAGAAAGTATATATTGTTTCATTTATAAGTTCAGAATAGGTATTTAGCTTTTTGATAATTTGTTCGCAATGAGCTCTATATGAGTCCGTGCGGTAGTTTTTTTGGAGTTGAAGTCGAATAAAATCGACCATTAATGTTTCTTGTAGTGGTTCTTCGTGGTTAATAGTTTTCGACAGGTTCGATGGTTTAAATTGGATAATAGCTGCTTCCATAATTTAATTGTTATGACCATAGCTATCCGGGCATAAATATTTGAGTATATTTGCACCATAAGCTAAAGTCTTGGTTGGACGAATAGTTTATTTTTAAAGTCCGGAGTTCGTACCTCCGGACTTTTTTTTGTTATGCGAACATAACAACATAAAATGGAATACGGGTGCAATTCACGAAGAATTACACCCGTATTAGGATCTATTAAAATTCGGTATCACATCAATACGAATTAATATTAGAAATCAAAAATCTAAATAGACAGCCATTTTTACGATATTCTGACACTGTTAATAAGTGATATTATTCGTCACGCGATTGCCA
>JAVWBH010000301.1:0-3714 GCA_036649595.1 Bacteroidales bacterium | reverse complement strand
AATCATACAGTCGCGAGCTTTGAGACTTGAGAAATCGAGGGCATTCTGAAAAATCCTGACCTCAGGATCAGTCGGTGTCACATCCGATGAATCATCGATGCTCTGCTGAATAAAGAAATCAAGATCCACTTTAGTCAGCAACCCGTGTTTGCCATCCTTATGCAACTTCAGACCGAACAGACGCAAAATGCCTCTTGAAACCATCGACGTGAAGCTTGAAATCGGATATAACAAAACGTAGATAATCCACAAAGGAATCGCAAACAACTTCAGCGAAAAATTCGGATTGATTTTAAATATGGTCTTAGGAAGAAACTCGGCCGTAACCAAGATCAGCAAAGTCGACAAGATCGTTTGTGCCATCACGATAAACGCCTCATTATTCCACAGCGAAGCGATCCAGGGCTCAAGCAACTGAGCCATCAAAATACCGTAAACAACCAAAGCGATGTTATTTCCAACCAGCATCGTTGAGATAAACACTTCATGATTACGATAAAAAAGACTCAGGATACCACTGGTAAGCCCTTTTTTCTTTTTATCAAGTTCATATCGCACCTTATTCGAAGACACGAAAGCAATCTCCACTCCCGAAAAGAAAGCGGAAAACAAAAGTGTTATCAGAATTTCTATCAATTGCGTAGTTATCATGGAATCGTATCCTCCTTTACTGTTACCGAGTCTGTCTTCAATGAATCCGCAGGAACCATTGAATTAACCGGAAAAATACCACTGGGTGTACGAATTGTATATTTCGACATTGATTCGTTCGATTCAAACCCGACCCCCTCGAGTATCACATCTTTCTTTTCTATATGAATAAATTTATCTGAATAAATCTTCTGACTGCGCTGATCCCAGAACAACTCATCGGTTTCAAACTTATCTCCTGTCTGATTCACCATCTCTACATTCCCGATCAGATGCCACAGTTTTTTGTTTTTAAAGAAATAAGCAGTATCTCCTTTTATACTTGCATTGGTCTGATAAAGCGAATCGAATTTTTCCACAAAAATCCCCTTTGGGAAATACCATCTTGGCTCTCGTACATTTTCAAACATATCCCACTGTGCCGCCGTAATGCGATACTGCGTCACCCCCGAGTCGGAAATCAACGTCACCACTCCTTCACTGTGTAAAGAGGGCATTTCCGCCCGGTCTGTAAATGAATGTACGATCTCATTTTTAGGCTTCGAACATCCGGCCGAAAATAAAAAACATACGAAAAAAAACGCCGGAAGCAGTATGCGACCGTGGCGCGACAAGAAAATTTGCCTGATTAACTCTATCATTAAAAATACGTATCGGTTATATACAGAACAAAAATAAAAAAGAAAAGCCATAAATTACATGAATAACGATAAATTCTATTCATGTAATCTATGGCTTTTATACAATCGTAACTACTATTCAGCGATTAGCGAACAGTTGTTCTTTCCTGAATCCATCCGCCGATTGTAATCTGCTTGCCTTTTTCAAGGTCCTGGTGCATAAATACATCCTGTACACTTGGGAAACGCTGACGGTAAGAAGAAATCATCGAATTGATCTCACCGGCTTTTGCAGGTTCTACGGCTTTCGCTTTTTCCAATTTATCAACAGCAGCAAAATATACCGCCTGAGCCATGATCGGATCGTTTGGATAAATATTATGCGCGTCATTTGCATACATCGTTGCAATCAGGATATAAGGAGTTGCCTGATTCGGATCAGAAGCCAGTGAACGAAGCGCGAACTGACGAGCCTGAGGATAATTACGACGTTTAAAATAGATACTTGCGATATTCAAGTCGATCTCAGCTTTATCTGCCGGTTCTGTAGCCAATGTAGCTGCTTCTTCATAATAAGCTGCCGCCTGAGCGTAATCTTCTTTCTTATAAGCTTGTTTTCCAAGACCAAGAGCAGATTCCATCGTTGGCTCGATACGGTGAGCATAATCAGAAGCAAGGAAATATACTTCACTTTCCTGACATTTAGAACGACGAAGCAAAGAAATTGTCTGCTTCAAGAATGTGATATTATCTTTATTTTCTTCCACTTTCGGTGCATACATTGCCTGCAATGCATCACAGTCTGCGGCGCCGCTCAAGGCAAATTCCTGGTTAAGGAACGTTTTCACCTGATTTGTATATTCTACCATTCCGCCTTTAGCAGTTGCCAAGTATTCATCCAGGTATTGAATACCTTTCAGATAAGTCTGCAAATACATTTCGCGATCGGCAGGGTTTGCTTTAAACATTTTCGCCGCTGTTGAAACATATTCTTTTACCACCTCAGGACTTGATTTACCCTGACGGGCATCAACAGATTGTACCAACCATTTAAATGCAAGTGCATAGTCTGCTTTATCACCCATAAAAGTAAGGTAATCAACCGCTTTATTTCCTAAAATACGATCTGCCGGCCATACTCGGTCATCACCGAAATATTTAATACGGTTATCATACACACCCATCAGTTTTTCAACAAGGGCCGCACGTTTAGCAGGATCTTTCTCATGATTGATCTGCCATTCCATAATCTTCACACCATTGATATAGAGATTCTTTCCTGAAGAAGGACATTCTGCATAAGCAAGTTCCCAGAAAGGCAGTGCATCTTTATAATTCTTCGCTTTCGCATACGGTTCATAAAGGCTGATATTTTTGATACAGCGGATACTATCTTCCCCCTTACCAAATCGAGAACCGTCTTGTGCTCCCGTCTGGGCAAATAGAGACGCGGCTCCAAAAGTCAGAAGAGCAGAAAAAATTAATTTTGCTGGTTTCATTTTCTTATTGATATGTTAGATTAAATTATTTCAGTTTGTTCTTAAAGAACCAGAATTCATTAAATGTCAATCCTACGTTCAACTGCAAATAGTTTTCAGACAAAAACGATTTGGTCTGTGGACGGACATTAACATATTCGAACGCCACATTCACCATTGATTTCTGGTTTTTCAACGGAAATCCCAAACCGACATTAAATCCAAACTCTTTGTTACGGCTGTCTTTCACTACGATATAAGAATCAGACAAATGAAAGCCGGCACGATAACGCATACGCATCAAATAATTACGACTGCTCAAAGAAGGCAGGTATTCTGCTCCTACAGCCATTTTGGTCGTATTCTTAAATAAATTATCTTTTTTCTCCAACTGATCGTTCAAAGCAGAAACGTCACCCCAGTTTTCCATTTTGAAATCTGCGCCCACTGTCAGGCGGTTATCATATACGTAAGTAGCACCCAAACCAATAGTCTGAGGTATTGCCAGCGTATGTTTGGAAGAAGTGGTATCAGCTTCCGTGGTCTGCTGAATAAGATTGGCATCTGCCCACAAATTCATTTTAGGAGTAAAAACAGCTCCTAAAGTTACGGCATGTTTTTTATTAAACGTATGCATAAACTGCACCCCGAACTGCAACTCAAGAGCTTTCGCCGTTACCGTCTGATAAGAATAAGTTGCGCTTCCGTTATTATCGGGGAACGTAACAGCAAAATTATTCGATAACTCACCGAAAATATAACCTACGTTCAATCCTAAAGATACCCATTTGAATGGCATTGCGCCAAACCCCATATACACTTTATTTAAACCGCCGGTTCCGGTATATTGTTTAATATAACGTACTTTTTCGTCCTGCCCTACAATCTGAGTACTGTCGAGTGCTCCGTAATTGTATCCTACATAACTATAAGGAAGCAATCCGACGCTGGCAGACATATAGCGG
>JAVWBH010000300.1:0-3739 GCA_036649595.1 Bacteroidales bacterium | reverse complement strand
CCTTAAAGATGGCTTCGCTGATCCTTTAGGCCGGAAACTCGGACTTTACACCCTCCCCCAGAATATACTGGTTAACAACGAATCAAAGATCGTCCGGAAAAATCTGTTCGGAGAAGCACTGATCGAATATCTAAAATCCGAGATTATACTCAATAAGGAGGAAGCCGAAAAAAAATACGGCAATGGCCGAAGAAACCTGCGAAAAGAAAAAATCAGCGAAAAGATTCGCGATAACATGAAGAAATAACCACGGTATCCCGACTCGCACAACGAACATTTTTGTTTTCAGATCGTTATAGTTACTTAAAATATCTATGAAATGCTGATCAAAACTTACTCTGCCGCACTGTCGGGGATCGATGCCGAGATTGTTACTTGCGAAATAAACTGCTCGGCAGGAATCCGTATCCTGATGGTAGGCTTGCCGGACACATCCGTAAAAGAGAGCCGCGATCGCATACAGGCTGCCGTAGAACAGATAGGACTGAAATTTCCGCGTCGGCAGATTATTATAAATATGTCTCCGGCCGACCTGCGCAAAGAAGGAGCGCATTACGACCTGCCGCTGGCTATCGGCATTTTGGCAGCAGCCGAATTGATAGACAGTACCATGCTGGATTCCTATCTGCTGATCGGCGAGTTATCGCTCGACGGGAAAATACAACCGGTAAGAGGATCTCTTCCCATCGCCATTAAAGCACTCCGACAACATTTCAAAGGAATAATTCTCCCTGCCGAAAATGCACGGGAAGCTGCCGTCGTAGAAGATCTGGAAGTGTATGCAGCCTCCCATCTGAAAGAGGTAGTACAGTTTCTTAATGGAAAATCCGGTCTGGAGCGCATACACATCAATACACAGGAAGCATTTATGACGGCCCGCGACCTATACGATCTCGATTTTGAAGATGTAAAAGGCCAGCAAGACGTAAAGCGGGCTTTCGAAGTGGCGGCAGCCGGATCTCACAATCTGATTCTGATCGGCCCTCCCGGCGCCGGAAAATCAATGATGGCCAAACGACTGCCGTCTATCTTGCCTCCTCTTACCTTGCCCGAAGCTCTTGAGACAACCAAAATCCATTCGGTAGCCGGATATACGGCATCCAAAGGTCTTATTACCCGACGCCCTTTCCGGGCTCCCCATCATACCATATCCTCTGCCGCGCTGATCGGAGGAGGTGCCAATCCGATGCCGGGCGAATTCTCGCTTGCCCATAACGGAGTACTTTTTCTCGATGAACTGCCCGAATTTTCGCGACAGGTACTAGAAGTAATGCGCCAACCGCTGGAAGACCGGAAAATATGTATTTCCCGATCCCGTTCTACCGTTACCTACCCTGCCGGCCTGATGCTGGTAGCATCCATGAATCCGTGTCCGTGCGGCTATTACAATCATCCCACAAAAGATTGCACCTGCACCGGAAACTCGGTAAAACGCTATATGAACAAAATATCCGGTCCGTTGCTCGACCGTATCGATATGCATATTGAGATCGTACCGGTACCGTTTGAAGATATTTCAGCCAATATACCAACCGAATCGAGTGCCGTAATCCGCGAGCGGGTAATCCGGGCGCGTAAAATACAAGAAGAACGTTTCGCCGATGAGCCGGGCATTTATTGCAATGCACAAATGACACCCCGGATGCTGAATAAATACGCCCGTCCGGATACTGCCGGAATGGCGCGCCTTCGGCTGGCAATGAATGCCTTTTCACTTTCGGCAAGAGCCTTCGACCGAATTTTGAAACTCGGGCGTACCATAGCCGATCTTGCAGGTTCTGAACAAGTTCTGACCGAGCACATCAATGAAGCGATTCATTACAGAAACCTCGATAAGGAAAACTGGGCAGGCTGACACGCATGCAGATAATTCGTATATTTGCAGCCTACGGTTTAACAGATTATACTCAATGGCAAAAAATGTGGTGGAAACACCTTTGATGAAACAATATATTGAAATGAAAGGACAGCATCCGGATGCTATTCTTTTATTTCGTGTGGGTGACTTTTACGAAACATTTTCGGAAGATGCGATTTCGGCTTCCGAAATACTCGGCATTACCCTGACCCGACGGGCAAACGGATCTGCAACCTATGTAGAACTGGCCGGATTTCCGCATCATGCCCTCGATACTTACCTACCCAAACTGGTTCGCGCAGGTAAAAGAGTAGCAATCTGCGAACAGCTTGAAGATCCAAAACTGACAAAAAAACTGGTAAAGCGCGGTATTACCGAATTGGTGACACCCGGCGTTTCCATCAATGACAACATACTCAATCACCGCGAAAATAATTTCCTGGCCGGAGTGTATTTCGGAAAAGGAAAAAACGAATGCGGAGTCGCCTTTTTGGATATTTCTACCGGAGAGTTCCTTACGGCAGAAGGAAATTTCGACTATGTTGATAAACTGTTAAATAACTTCGCTCCGAAAGAAGTATTATTTGAAAAAGGAAAAAAAGCCCTTTTCGAAGAAAAATTCGGAAACCGCTATTTCACATTCGAGTTGGACGACTGGATCTTTACGGCAGATGCCGCCCGCGATCGCCTGTTAAAACAATTCGAAACACAAAACCTGAAAGGATTTGGTGTAGAACATCTGAAAAACGGAGTGATCGCTTCGGGAGCCTTATTATATTATCTCGACATTACACAACATACCCAGCTGGGAAGGATATGTACGCCTGGATAAATTTACCGTACGCAGCCTGGAACTTGCCGGCACGATGAATGAAGGGGGAAGCTCTCTTCTTCAGATTATAGACCGCACCACATCGCCGATGGGTGCCCGTTTGTTACGCCGGTGGGTAGTCTTCCCGCTCAAAGATGTACGTCCGATCAATGAACGACTGGCGGTAGTGGAGTATTTTTTCAAACATCCCGAAATAAAAGAGCGCCTCGATGAAAACCTAATGCTGATCGGCGACCTCGAACGTATCATATCCAAAGTAGCAGTAGGCCGTGTTAATCCGCGCGAGGTAGCACAATTGAAAATTGCTTTACAAGCTCTCGAGCCGATCAGAGAAATCTGTATGAAATCCGACGAGCCGAGCCTGCATAATATAGGAGAACAGATTAATCCGTGCGAACTTCTGCGTAAACGAATCGAACGGGAAATAAGCGTAGATCCGCCTACCCTGCTTAATCGCGGAGGCATTATTCAGAAAGGAATTCATCCGGAGCTGGATGAACTGCGGGAAATTGCTTTTTCAGGAAAAGATTATCTATTAAAACTACAGCAGCGCGAAAGTGAATTAACCGGAATACCGAGCCTGAAAATAAGTTTTAATAACGTATTCGGATACTACATCGAGGTAAGGAATACACATAAGGACAAAGTGCCGGAGGGATGGATCCGAAAACAAACGCTGGTAAACGCCGAACGCTACATCACTCAGGAACTAAAAGAATACGAAGAAAAAATTCTGGGTGCGGAAGAAAAGATTCTCTCTTTGGAAACGCGCCTCTTCAACGAATTAATTCTGAGTATTGCCGATTACATTCCGAATATACAGCATGACGCAAACCTGGTTGCCCGGATTGACTGCCTGCTTTCATTTGCCAAAGTAGCACAGGCAAACAAATATATCCGTCCGGAAGTAAATGACTCGCTGGTTATCGACATTCGCCAGGGGCGCCATCCGGTTATCGAAAAGCAATTGCCTGTCGGCGAAAGTTATATAGCCAATGATGTATTGCTGGATAATGATACCCAACAGGTAATCATGATTACAGGACCCA
>JAVWBH010000299.1:0-3750 GCA_036649595.1 Bacteroidales bacterium | reverse complement strand
CTAACCGAATCAACCAGTTACTGGCTCAGGCAGACGTAGACGGAATCGTAATCACTCACGGAACCGACACAATGGAAGAAACCGCTTATTTTCTGAACCTGGTGGTTAAAAGTGACAAACCGGTTGTACTGGTCGGAGCAATGCGTCCTTCAACTGCCCTAAGCGCCGACGGACCGTTGAACCTATACAACGGGGTAGTCGTGGCGGCTTCTAAAGAATCTTATGGAAAAGGAGTCCTTGTTGCCATGAACGGTATCGTATTGGATGCCCACGGAGTAACAAAAATGAATACGGTAAGCGTACAGACTTTTCAAGCTCCCAACTCCGGACCATTGGGTTATGTTTTAAACGGAAAGGTTGTTTATAACGACATTACCCTGAAAACCCATACCACAAAATCTGTATTTGACATTACAGGCGTAAAAACATTACCAAAAGTAGGTATCATCTACAGTTACTCTAACGTAGAGCCGGTTGCTTTGGCTGCCTTGGTAAACGGCGGCTTCAAAGGTATTATCCATGCCGGCGTAGGTAATGGTAATATCCATGTTAACTTATTTGAGCCATTGGCAGCTGCTTCAAAACAAGGAATCCTGGTGGTTCGTTCCAGCCGTGTGCCAACCGGACCAACTACCCTCGACAATGAGGTAGACGATGCTAAATACCATTTTGTGGCTTCACAAGAACTGAACCCTCAGAAAGCACGTATATTGCTTATGCTCGCTCTTTTAAAAACAAACGACTGGCAGCAAATTCAGCAATATTTTAATACTTATTGATTTGATCCCCGCAAACAAAGCCCAGACAGAAGGCAAAAAGTCCTTTTGTCCGGGCTTTTACACACTATTATTTAGCTATTGACAATTTCCCGCGGTTTAAAATCAATCAAAAAATATACGGGAAAACAATATCTTATACTAACACCTATAAATATTTTCACAATGAAAAAACTATTTTGCCTTTTATTTTGCTGCTTCGGCGGAATGGCTCTTTTTGCACAACAAGAAGTAAGAGAATATCCGAATGAAAAAACGTTATACGAAACGATTGCAAAGGTTGAAAAGAAAAGTAACCGGTTTAACTTTTATCTCAATATGCACAACTCTTTTGATGCGACTTTCAGAAGCGGAGATTTTTCGGATGCGGCTTTCAAAATGAAACAACTCCGTCTGGAAGCCAAAGGAGATATCAACGACTGGATTTATTATCGCTGGAGACAACGATTAAACAGACCGAACAACGGGTCGGGAGTAATGGACAATCTGCCCGCCTCTATCGACTACGCTGCCGTAGGATTCCGGATCACTCCGAAGTTTTCTGTTTTTGCCGGAAAACAATGCGCGGTATATGGCGGTTTCGAATTTGACCTTAATCCGATTGAAATTTATCAATATTCCGATATGGTTGATTATATGAGCAACTTCATGACGGGGGTAAATTTCGGCTATGATTTCACGCCTACTCAACAACTGAACTTCCAGATTTTGGACAGCAGAAGTGGTAAATTTGACGAGATTTACGGAAATGTCACTCCCGGAACCGTATCGACAAAAGCATCTTTTGTTTATACGTTAAACTGGAATGGCAGTTTCTTTGATAATATGCTAAAAACCCGTTGGTCAGCTTCTATTATGAACGAAGCAAAAAAACGGAATATGTACTATTATGCATTAGGAACAGAGCTGAACGCAGGCCCGGTTAATACTTTCTTCGATTTCATGTATTCACGTGAATCTTTAGACCGCCTGGGTATCATGAGCACAATCATTAATAACAACAACCTGGCCCGTCCTGATAAATATACTGCATTCAATGCGAAATATATGTCGTTCGTATGGAAATTGAACTACCGGGTTAACCCGTATATCAACCTGTTTGTAAAAGGAATGGCCGAACTAGAAGGACTTTCTAAAGAGAACGTAGGTGCACCCGAGGGTCGTTACAGAACTGCATGGGGCTATTTCGGAGGTATCGAATATTACCCGATGAAACAAAACTTGCATTTCTTCCTTGCTTTCTTAGGCCGCAGCTACAATTATTCCGATCGTGCGAAAAACCTGGGTTGGGATAACTTCAGTACACAAACAATTACAACCGGATTTATCTATCAGCTACAAATGTTCTGATCGGTTTCGGTTTAATATAAAAACCTAAAGATATGTCGAAAAAAAACAGCCTTTCTTATCCTGTTTTCGATACGGAAAGAAGCTCTATCAAGCTGTTTTACTTTTCGACATATCTCTTTTTGTTCAGAATAAAATCTAAATAACGAAAAATTTCCGTATTTACCCGGAATTTTTTTTTCAACGAAAAAACTAGGATTGATTACGTTTTGTTAGAAAATAAAGAAATTTTTCCGTAATCATAAACATTTTGTCCGATTTTACTCCTATTCTGGTCGTTCCTACTATTTTTCTATTAAGTCAAATTATATAGTGTAAAGAATACGCGTGTTGTTTGGTAAGTAAATAAAGTGTACTTTTGCGGGCAAATTCACAAGAGACAAACTTATGGCAAACAGAACTGAATTTAAAAAAGGCAATTGGAACGAAGCAATTGATGTAAGAAACTTCGTTCAATTAAATGTAACTCCTTACGATGGTGACGCATCTTTCCTTTGCGGACCAACAGAACGTACAAATAAAATCTGGGATCTTTGTAAACAAGCATTGAAAGAAGAGCGCGAGAACAATGGCGTTCGTTCAATCGACAACAAATTAATCTCAACAATCACCTCACACAAAGCCGGTTATATCGACCAGGAAAACGAAACGATTGTAGGTCTTCAGACAGATGCAGTGCTTCGTCGTTCGATGAAACCTTTCGGTGGTGTAAACGTGGTAAAAAAAGCGTTAAGCGAAAACGGGCTGGAAATGGATCCTGCTGCAGAAGAAGTATTCCATTACCGCAAAACACACAATGACGGTGTATTTGATGCTTATACAGACGAAATTCGTACATACCGCTCATTGGGATTCCTTACCGGACTACCTGATAACTATGCACGCGGACGAGTAATCGGTGACTACCGCCGTTTAGCTCTATACGGTACAGACCACCTGATCGCTGCTAAAAAAGCGGATCTTGCGGGATTGACCGGTCCGATGACAGAAGACCGTATCCGTCTTCGTGAAGAGGTTTCTGAGCAGATCAAAGCTTTGAACGAAATCAAAACAATGGGTTCTTACTATGGTTTTGACCTTTCTCGTCCGGCTGAAACTGCACAGGAAGCTGTACAATGGGTTTACCTGGCTTACCTTTCTGCAATTAAAGAACAAGACGGTGCTGCGATGTCATTCGGTAATGTATCTTCATTCATCGACATCTATATCGAGCGTGATCTTCAGGCCGGTATCATCGACGAGTCTTTCGCACAGGAACTTGTTGACCAATTGGTAATCAAATTACGTATGGTACGCCACCTGCGTATGAACTCATACAATGAAATTTTTGCCGGTGACCCTACATGGGTAACAGAATCTATCGGTGGACGCTTGAATGATGGTCGTCACAAAGTGACTAAAACATCTTTCCGTTTCCTTCAGACTCTTTACAACCTGGGAGCTTCTCCGGAACCGAATATGACTGTACTTTGGTCACCTTCTCTACCAGAAGGATTCAAAAGATTCTGTGTTCAGACTTCAATCGACACATCATCTGTACAGTATGAAAATGATGACTTGATGCGTGAAACACGTCAGTCTGACGACTACGGTATCGCATGTTGCGTATCATTCCAGGAGATCGGAA
>JAVWBH010000298.1:0-3769 GCA_036649595.1 Bacteroidales bacterium | reverse complement strand
TATCCGGTTGAGCTGATAGGAATCCGGTAAATAGATTTACCGCAAATAACAATATATATCTCTTCATTTTCAAGCAGAATGTTGTCAATTACAAATTCGGATAATACGCTTTACCATATTGATTTTACAGAAAATACTTCCAAATTCTTTACGTCGATATTATTCCCCCAGAAATGATACCCCTCTTTATTATTAAGGTCGGGCTTACGTTCCATTGAGTAAGAATAAGCACCATTATCTATAAACACCTCTATTGAGGTACGATCAACATAGATATCGGCGGTCAACTCCATGCTGGTCATCTCTTCAGGTGAATAGAATACCTGATTCAGCGTATTTGAATTCATATCGTAATCAATTACCCGCTGTCCGAAAAGGTTCAGGCCGGCACTCGTTGCATGCGAGAGTTTGATCGTTGTTTTGATACGCAGACAATCAGATTCATAAAATGTTTTCAACTGCTCATTTGCCTGATCGGATGTCAGATGAGCCCACTTTTTTTCGGGAGTAAACAATTGGGCTGTTTCAGCTACGGGCATATGAAACAATCTGGGCCCATTCTTTGTGGTACGCAATGTCAGTTCGGTGGGGAGTAACATCATCCCGTTGAATGGCATTTCCGGTTGATTTATCCGGCCCCACCCGATCTGAATACGGCGTCCGTCACTTTCCGGAATATTTGAAAAAGTCTGTGCTGCGTATATCGACCCGGTAGTATAATAAAATTTACCGGCTTCAGGAGTAAATGTTTTTCCGTCAAAAGCTCCCAGCATATAGGTACCCGTTGCCCCGTACATAACCCATTTCGTATTATTCTTATCGCCGTCGACAGGAAGTTCAAATAATTCCGGACACTCCCAAAAACCGGTTATGTGGCTCTCAAACTTCCAGTCTTTGAGATTTTCTGAAATATAAATCGAATGGCCGTCCCGCTCATTCAAGATCATCACCCAGTGACTCGACGGCTCGTACCAGAATACTTTCGGATCGCGGGTATCAGGCGTATTCCATTTCTCTTTCGAATCGATCAGCGGATTTTTTTCATACTTAACCCAGCTGCGCCCTTTATCCAGACTATATGCCATACACTGCACCTGACGGTCGGGGGAGGCAGCAGTATAAAAAGCGATCATCGCGGGCGTTTTGCCTTTATTAAATCCGGCAGTATTCTGATAATCGATTACAGCCGATCCCGAATACATCGTACCTAAATGATCGGGATAAAGCGCTTCAGGCAATTGACTCCAATGCACCAGGTCTTTGCTTACGGCATGTCCCCAATGCATATTTTCCCAATCCCGTTCATACGGATTATGCTGATAAAAAAGATGGTATTCGCCCTCATGCCAGATCAGGCCGTTCGGGTCATTAATCCATCCCCGTTGCGTCGTAAAATGAAACCGGGGACGATTCTTTTCTTTATACAGATCCGCGTGCCCTTCTATCTTATCAGCCTGATAAATCTTCGTTAAAGCGGCATCCGCTCCCTCATAGTTGATTTTTACACGCTTCCCTTTTAAATGCTCCACATCACAGAATACCCAATAATCGATCTCATCCTGCGCCATCCGCACCGTAAATGCCCGCTCTTGCTCCCCGTCGACGGAAAAGCTCATTTTCGCCCTGTCTCTGGCATGTGAAACAGGGATATTCAGATACTTCTTTGTTATTTTAAATGCCACCTCATTGGCCGGTACTTTGTCTGCCTCAAGAGGGGATTTTAAACTGAACCGGTGTTTGCCGGACGTAAGTTCGGTTACTTTTTTGCCGGTCACATTATCCGGAAGATAAAGGGTCGCACTGCTGTTTGCCGGTATTTCAACCTCATAGGTTACATTCTCACCCTTTTTATCCCATTTCCACCCGGACGAAATAGTACCGTAGCGCGACTCATATCGGGCTTCAAAATGCGACAGATCTTTCATAAAATGAGGGCGTAGCAAAATATGTTTGAATCCGGGAGCTTCCGGATCAGGGAAAATACCACCCAGACCTTTATAAAACCAGGCTCCGATTTCGCCAAACATCATGTGATTATCCGAAATATCCCGTTCGGCCTCTAAATTCCAGTTTTCAACCAATGTGGTGGCACCGTTCACAATCCACCAGCCCCACGACGGATAGGTATCCTGAACTGCTACCCGGTAAGCCGTTTCGGCATAACCGTTCTCACTGAGCGCATTCAGGATTGCTTTTGCCCCCAACACACCCACATCCAGGTGAAATCCGGCCTCTTCCACTTTCTTTGCCAGATTGCGGGCCACCAGCGGAATCATCTCTTCCGGCACGACTTTCCATTGAAGAGGTACGCTTAATTCGGTTTGGGAACCGCCGGCATAGATGCCTGTTTCCCGATTAAGAAATTTACCGTTGATTGCATTTTTGATTTTTAAAGCTAACCGGCTATAATAGCGATGGTCTTCTTCTTTGCCGAATAATTTAGCGGCATTCGCCAATATCTGCGTATCGACATAAAAATAAACAGAAGAAGTCAGCTCTTTATCTGATTGCGACTTTACCGGCACCCAGTCACCCCGGCCCCATGCACTAAGCCCGTCGGGACTTGTTTTGTCGACATAATCGACATATCTTTTTATGTTATCATAACATTCCTCCAGCAACCTGTCGTCGCCGTAAAAAAGATAAATGTTCCATGGTATAATCGCAATCGTACTGGTCCAGTCTAACCCATTGTCCGTACCGTACCCCCAGCCTCCGGTGGGAATGATATCCGGCAGTACGCCGTTTTCCTGTTGTTCGTCCCGATGGTCGGCCAGCCATTTTTCATATACCGTGATCCCGTCGAAATTATACAATGCCGTTTCTATGGCAAAATGCCCGTCTCCGGTCCAACCGTTTTTTTCGCGTTGCGGACAATCGGTCGGATATCCCATCAAGTTTGACAGATAGGCGTTATTCGTCGCTTTCCATAATTTATTGATCAGTTCACTCGATGAGTGGATTTTGCCTACCGCCGCTACATCACTGTGCATAAAGTAAGCCGTCAGGTCGGTCTTTTTCAAATCGATCTCCCGATCACTGACCACCTCTACATACCGGAATCCTTTATAATTGAATTTTGTCAGGTATTCGTCGGTATCCCGGTTGCTTAACGTGATAATATCCGTCTGAAAAGGTTCCGTTTCCTGATCTCCCCGGTAATACACATCAATATTAGACAGGTCAGCATGTCCGTCTTTCCCCAAACGCTCAGCATGCTTTAAGCGCACTACCGTGCCTTCCGGACCCGATACTTTTATATTCGTAACCCCCGACATATTTTGTCCGAAATCAAACAAATACGTCTTACCATCAAATTTCTTCATGCTTTGTGCCGGAATGGCATTCACAAGGCGGATCGGTTCTACCTGTTGCGCCGTTACATTTGCGGAGGGAGCCCCGCAACACACAACATCCGCCCAGGATGTATCATCAAAGGAAGGTTGATTCCATCCTGCCTGTTCCAGACGCGCATCATAATGTTCGGCAGTATAGATACTATTAAAACGAAGCGGACCGCCGGCACTCTTCCAACCGGGGCCGGTAGCAATGGTTTCTGTTTTTCCGTCCTCATAGGTTATTCGCAAATTCAGGCAGAAAGCAGGACGATTACGCCAGGGGGCCCGGTCGAAATCCCATACCGCTTTCGATTGATGATTATACCAGCCGTTACCCAGCAATACCCCGATGGCATTGTCGCCCTGCGCAAGGTAATCGGTCACATCATACGTAACATACAGATTTCGGCGGTCAAAGCGGGTATAAAGCG
>JAVWBH010000297.1:0-3773 GCA_036649595.1 Bacteroidales bacterium | reverse complement strand
TGACGTAAAACATTTTCAGAGCTGGATGGAATGGGCGAAAGAAAATAATTTCTTGTTGGATTTTAACTCAAGTTCTTTTTCTCATCCGAAAAGCGGCTCTCTGACATTGGCCAACCCTGATCCTGAGATCCGTAATTTCTGGATCGAACATACAAAACGTTGTCGTAAAATTGCCAACGAGATGGGTAAATTCCAGGGTTCTCCTTGTGTGATGAACTTGTGGATTCATGACGGGTCAAAAGATATTACGGTGAATCGCATGTATTACCGTCAGTTGTTGAAAGATTCATTGGATCAGATATTCGAAACAGAATATCCGTATATGAAAGATTGTATCGAAGCCAAATTATTCGGTATCGGTGCAGAAAGCTATACAGTAGGTTCATATGACTTCTATCTTGGTTATGGTGCGAAAAATAATAAGATCGTGACATTGGATACCGGTCACTTCCACCTGACAGAAAGCATTGCCGATAAAATTTCTTCTTTGTTATTGTTTACTCCGGAAACCATGCTTCACGTGAGCCGTCCGATCCGTTGGGATTCAGACCATGTGACTACGATGAATGACGATACGATCGATCTGGCAAAAGAAGTGGTTCGCTGTAATGCTCTTGATCGTGTAAATATCGGTCTTGACTATTTCGACGCTTCTATCAACCGTATCGGTGCTTATGTAATCGGATCGCGCGCTACGCAGAAATGCTTTATGCAGGCATTGCTTGAGCCGATCGAAAAATTACGCGAATATGAAGCTAACGGACAGTTGTTCGAGCGTTTGGCATTATTGGAAGAATCCAAGAACTTGCCATGGAATGCAGTATGGGATTATTTCTGCGCACAAAACAATGTTCCGGTAGGCGAATCTTATATCGCCGAAATACAGGAATATGAAAAAGAAGTGACTTCGAAACGATAAAACAACAATACACATGAATACATTACTCGGTTTAATAACCATTGCTTTAGGAAGTATAGGACAATCAAGTTCTTATGTGCCTATTAAAAAAGTACAGAAATGGAGTTGGGAAAGCTTTTGGCTTGTACAAGGTATTTTCGCCTGGCTGGTTTTTCCTTTTTTAGGCAGCTTACTCACTTATCCGTCATTCACAGGGTTGATGGAAATATGGGGTGCCGGCGATGCGCTTAAATCGATCCTGTTCGGTGTTTTGTGGGGAATCGGAGGTTTGACTTTCGGATTGAGCATGCGTTATCTGGGGGTAGCTCTGGGGCAGTCAATCAGCTTGGGTACCTGCTCGGCTTTCGGGACGTTGCTTCCCGCCTTATTTGGCGGCACAGACCTTTTGCACGGGCAAGGATTGATCCTGCTGATCGGCGTGTCGATTACGCTGGCCGGAATCGCTATCATCGGATATGCGGGCAGTTTGCGTGCGGCGAATATGTCTGAAGAGGAACGGCGGAAAGCGGTGAAGGATTTTGCCTTGACCAAAGGGCTTTTAGTGGCATTGCTGGCCGGCCTGATGAGTGCCTGCTTTAATCTGGGGCTGAATGCCGGCGTCGATATCCATGCAAAAGCGATTGCCATGGGGGCGAGCGATCTGTTTGCTCTCAACCCGGTTATCTTTTTAGTGACGCTGGGCGGATTTCTGACCAATGCGGTGTATTGTTTGTATCAGAATATGAAAAATAAGACTTTCTCAGACTACCGTGTGTCTGAGAAAGGTCTGCTCCGCAATAATATATTATTCTGCGGATTAGCGGGTATTTTGTGGTATTCTCAGTTTTTTGCACTGGGGGTAGGGCAAAGTTTCTTTGCAGAAGCGCCTGTGATGCTCCTTTTTTCATGGAGTATCCTGATGTCTTTGAATGTAATTTTTAGTAATCTATGGGGGGTAATTTTGAAAGAATGGAAAGGATGTAATCAAAAGACCATAACGGTCTTGATTATAGGATTACTGATCCTGATTTTCTCTACATTTTTCCCTTCTCTTTTCCATAATTAAAATTCGTCGATTATGTTATTGACAATGACAGAAGCTCTTCAACAAGAGCTTGACAATGTAGCTGAAGTAGCCGGTTATTTATGGCAAAAAGGCTGGGCGGAAAGAAACGCCGGTAATATTTCAATCAATGTTACAAACTTTATCATTGAAGAAGATAAGGCGCTTCCTGCCCTTGCTTCTTATGAGTTGCCTCGTCCGCTTCCGGAACTGGCTAATGAAATATTCTACGTAACCGGTACAGGACGTCGTATGCGCGACGTTGCTAAAAATCCGTTGAAACAGGGTTCGATCGTGCGTATCGCGCAAGATGGAAAATCGTATGATATTATCGCTGAAGAAAATATCAAACCGACATCCGAATTGCCTTCTCACCTGTGCATTCACCGTTCGTTCAAACAAAAGAACAACGGCTACCGCCTGGTATTACACACACATCCTACCGATCTGTTGGCAATGACGCATATTGAAGAGTTGAATAATTCGGAAGTATTGACAAAAGTACTTTGGGCTATGCATCCTGAAACGTTTATCGTGGTTCCTCAAGGGGTAGGCGTAGTGCCTTATGAAGTACCGGGATCTTTAGACCTGGCTGACCTGACTCTGACGGAATTGGAAAAACATGATTTCGTAGCATGGGAGAAACACGGATTCCTGGGAGTAGGAGCTGACTTACTTGAAACATTCGACTTGGTGGATACGCTGTCGAAATCGGCTCAGGCTTATTTTTATTGCAGAAAAGCCGGTTTCGAACCACAAGGATTGACAGATGCTCAGATCGAAGGATTGATCGAGCCGTTTGGCATTAAATTGTAATATACGATTGCTGTAAACTAAAAAAGCCTCTGTAAGGAGGCTTTTTTTATCGGTATTACCGACGTTTATATATCGATACGTATGGTTGACGCTATTCAAAATAGAAGCATAAACTTACCATTCGGGAATTCGCTTTTTTAATACCTTCTGTATAAATGATCTGCGAAGGGTCTTTCAGATCGGGGCGGTCATGTTTTAATACGTCCAGTAGTCCCAAACTAAATTTAAGCTCCGGAATTAACTTAAAGAAGGGCAGATAAAGATCGCATCCTAATCCGAATTCGAGAGCTATATCGAAGCGGTTTAATACTAACGGGGTGTCTTTGCGCTTCGAAACATCGACAGACGGATTCAGTCCGGCCATGATATAAGGACGGTAGTTGTTTACCCGGCGGCCACTGTAACGGATGTTTACGGGAAGTAAAATATAGTTCGATTTGATATCTTGTGTGATCTTCGATCCTTTTGATGATTCTCGCAGCACAACGCTTTTATTGCCGAAATACATCCCCGGCGAAAAGCGGAGATTCCAGGATTCTGTAAAGGCAAGGTCGCTGACAAGACCTACCGAAAATCCGATCGAGAATTCCGGTATTTCCGCAAACCAGGAGGTGCCGTCGGGCTGAACCGTGCCTGTGTGCGTAAACGTGAGGTCTTGCGTATGCATCCCGAGCATGAACCCGAAATGGATTCGCCGCTGGTCTGCATAAGGAAGATTTTTCAGCTTTTCGGGTTGGGCGAATGCTGAAACGAAAAATAATGACAGAAGTATAGGTAGAAAATGGCGGATAATTGTCATGTTACGTATTGATTCCTGAATTGATAAAACGGAAAATCAGGCTTATTATTGTCATTGACAGATCAGAATCTGTATGTCCTGATTATAAAAGCGATTACAATGGGAAAAAATAAAAGCTTTTGCTTTGTCACTCGCAGAAAACATCTATTTTTGCAATGCTAAATTAGTACTAATTCATATAAATTCTTAACAAAAAT
>JAVWBH010000296.1:0-3798 GCA_036649595.1 Bacteroidales bacterium | reverse complement strand
CATCGCCGTACTCTGTTTTCCCTTTCGCTCATCCCAGTTTTTTAGTACAACCCAGATCATACCACTATTACTACTGCCACCACCCATCATACTAAAGCCGGCCACGGTAAGGTAAGTTTTCACTTCCGGCAAATCCCGCAGAAACTTATCTCCTACCTGCTGCAAAACGGCGGCTGTCCGATCGGTGGATGCAGCATTAGGCAACTGCACCATAACCATAAAGTATCCCTGATCCTCCGTTGGAATAAATGTCGTTGGCAATTTGGTATAACTCCACAGAGCCCAGCCCGAAAGAACGGCAAATATAGTCATGGCAATCCAAACTTTTTTCAATAGGAAAACCATCGCGTCATTATAGAACACGCGTACTTTTTCGTATCCCTTGTTAAACCATCGGAATAAGAAGAAAGTTGAAGGCGGCTCTACCTTTAGGAAAAGCGCGCATAACGCCGGAGTAAGTGTCAAAGACACAAAACCGGATATAATCGTAGAGGCGGCAATAGTCAATGCAAACTGTTTTATCAGCTGTCCGGTTATACCGCTAATAAAAGAGGTCGGAATAAATACAGCCATCATACAAAGGTCAATAGCAATAATCGGACCAACCAGTTCACTAATAGCCTCCTCTACCGCCAATTTAACATCCTTCTTCTCCTCTTCCATTAATCGGTAAGCATTTTCAACAACAACAATGGCATCATCAACCACAATAGCTATTGACAAGATCAATCCGAACAGGGTAAGTAGATTTATTGAAAATCCCAGCATTGCCATCACTGCGAAAGTTGCAATTAATGATACCGGAATCGCAATTGCCGGAATTATCACTGCCCTCCAGTTCTGCAGGAAGAACATGATTACAATCATTACCAACAAGAGCGTTTCAAAGAAGGTAACAATAACCTCTTTAATAGAATTCGTGATAAAGGTGGTTGTATTCAAAGTAACTTCGTACGTAACTCCGGCAGGTAAGAATTCAGACAACTCTTCCATTCGGGCAATTGAAGCTTTTGCCACACTTAAGGCATTTGCTCCCGGCAACTGACTCACGGCAATCAACGCTGTCTGGCGCCCCATATAGGTTGAAACCTGATTATAGGTAATACTACCCAACTCAACCTGAGCAACATCTTTCAATCTCAAATACTGACCGGTCTCTGTAGAACGGACTACAATATTCTCAAACTGAGCAACATCTTTCAATTGACCTTGAGACACAAGTGTATATTGAAACATAATTTTATCCGAAACAGGCGGTTGCCCCACAGAACCTGCCGTAGAACTTATGTTCTGAGCAGCGATAGCCTGATAAATATCCGACGCAGAAATCTTACGTATCTGTAGTATCTCCGGATCCATCCAGATACGAATACTATAATTCCCGGCTCCCATTGCCTGCACTTGTCCTACACCTGGTACCCGGGCCAACTCATTTACGATATTCAAAGAAGCATAGTTAGCCAGATACAAAGCATTATAGATACTGTCATCAGAAAGGAGGTTCATAATCAACAACATATTCGACGCTGATTTTTTTACAGTAACCCCCTGTTGGATCACAGACGAAGGCAGTGTATTAACAACCGTATTTAGCTTATTCTGCACATTAATAGCAGCCATATCAATATCCGTTCCGACGGCAAAAGTAACTGTCAATGAGTAAGATCCTTGCGTAGAAGAAGAACTCATATACAACATATCTTCTACCCCGTTAATCGCCTCCTCAATCGGAGCTCCGATCGTCGTGGCAATTAAAGACGGGTCTGCCCCGGGATAACTGGCCGACACCATTACGGTAGGTGGCGTAATATCCGGATATTGGGCAATTGGCAATGACCGCAGTGAAAATAATCCGGCCAATACCGCCAATAGCGAAAGAACCGTAGCAAAAATCGGTCTTTCGATAAAAAATCGGGTTAATGAATTATTTTTCACGTTTTGGTTCCTTTAAATTTTTATCTTTTGAAGGCTTCGTCTCAGGCATTGTTTTTGGCATTTCTTCCGGTTTTTGCCCTTTCATAATAGGATCAACAACCATTCCCGGTCTGACTTTCAATAACGCCTGTGTCACATAATGATCATTGGGATTCAATCCGGATACAATTTGCCGCAATACTTTATCAACAAGCTGTCCGGTTTCTACTCTGCGGGATACGATTTGTGCAGAATCATTTACAACATAAACATAACGGCCCAATTGATCTGTTCCAATGGAAGCATCAGGAATAAGTACTGCATTTTTTTGCGCCCCGTAAGGCAATACTACTTTTACATATAAGCCGTCGCGCAATAATCCCTCATCATTCTCAATTACGCCTCTCATATTTATCGTCCCGGTAGACAATACGATATTGGGAGCAAAATAATCAAGTTTTGCTTTAAAGGAAGGTAGATTTTCTTCGGCATCCGGAATAATAGTCAATTCCTGTACTTGATCCATTTCTTCCGGCTTCTTATCCTTTATAGCCATTTTTAAATACTGATTATCAGAAACGCTAAAGTTGACATACATCTTATCGTCTTGATAAATCGTTGCTAAAGTAGGAGCTTGGGCTCCGCTTAAATAGTTACCTATATCAAATTGATTTTTTGATACACGCCCCTCAAAAGGAGCTTGAATATAACAATAGCCCAAATTCGTACGCGCCGTTTGTAATTGTGCTTCATAATTATCTACGGCAGCCAGAGCTTGCTCATAATTTGCCTGAGTTTGTATCACCTGAATTTCAGACACGGCATTTGCTTTATAAGCCTCTTTTGTCCGTTCGTACGAGGCTTTCGCATATTCTAATGTTGCCTTTCCTTCCTTCAGTGCAGCTTCTGCTTGTTGAACATTATCCTGATAAGTAGTAGGTTCGATAACAAAGAGAGTTTCTCCGCGCCGAACCCGACTGCCCGGCTGATAAGAGATTTGTTCTAATCTCCCGGACACACGGGCTACCAGATTTACCGTATTAATAGCCTGCAAATACCCGGGATATTCCATCGTCAGAGTAATATCCCGCACTTCCGGTACAGCAACTTCAACCGGGAGCTTATAAGCAGCTGCATTATTCTCTTTTTTCTTCTTACATCCGGTAATCAAAACACCAGCAGCCATTAACAGAAGTGGCATATACCGAAAAAAATAAATTCTCTTCATATGGATAATCTTTTTATTTATGGCAAATCATTTTCCCAACCACCGCCCAGCGCCTGGTATAATTGAATAAGATATAACAAGGTATTTCCTTCTGCACTTACCAGAGCCGTTTGATAGGTAAGTAATGATTGTTGAGCATTAACAACATTGATAAATGCCGAAAGTCCCATTTTGTACAAGTCAATTGATAATTCGAATGACTTTTCTGCCTCGGCGGCAGCCGTACGCAACTCCACAGTTTCTTTTACCGAATTTTTATAGGCGGTAATTGAATTATCTACTTCTTGTAAAGCTGTCAATACGGTTAAATTATACGAATCTATACTACTTTGTAACGCAGCTTTGGCAGAACTAACAGCAGCAGCTCGCTGGCCGCCGTTAAATATGGTCCATTTTACCACGGGCGCAATTTGCCATACCAAAGAGGGTTTGGTAAATAAGTTATCCATATCCTTCGAGGCAACTCCAATATCACCTGAAAGGAAAAATGACGGAAACCATTCGGATCGGGCAACTCCCAAAGTTGCCGTCTGTGCTGCAATCTGATACTCTGCAGCTCTGATATCAGGCCGCTGCCGTAGTAATCCGGCAGGGACATTGACTGGTATCAGTTTTTCAGGTCTTGGAAAATCACGACCCTGCATCAATACCGGCCG
>JAVWBH010000295.1:0-3800 GCA_036649595.1 Bacteroidales bacterium | reverse complement strand
CTTATCTCTTTTTTGTGCAAATTTATAAAGATTGAGATGACTTGCAATAGGTATACCAAACATCTTACACAACTCTTAACACCATTTACTCTTTAAAATCTATAACTTTGCACCCATTCTTCCCGTCAGACACTCAGTTGGTTGAGGACTGGCATAGAAATATAAAAATCATATTCAAACGTAAGATTTTAATAAAATAATGATAGATCACAGCATTTTTGAGAAAAAGAAAGCTGCTTTTTACACGTTGGGCTGTAAACTGAACTTTGCTGAGACTTCCGCGATCGGTAAGGTATTGGCAGATAATGGTGTACGTAAAATACGTAATGGAGAGGTTGCTGATGTATGTGTTGTAAATACTTGTTCTGTAACCGAATTGGCAGATAAGAAATGTCGCCAGACAATTCGGAAAATAGCGAAGAAGCACCCGGGTGCATTTATTGTGGTTACCGGTTGTTATGCACAGCTAAAACCGGAAGATGTCGCGGATATTCCGGATGTCGACCTGGTTTTGGGCGCTGAGCAGAAACTGGAAATCATGAGTTATCTGGGTGATATGGAAAAGACAGAGCCAGGTAACGGAACGATTGTAACGTCAAAGACGAAAGATATCCGTACGTTTCAGCCATCTTGTTCGCAAGGCGACCGTACTCGCTATTTTCTAAAAGTACAAGACGGATGTGATTATTACTGTTCTTATTGTACCATTCCGCTTGCCCGTGGGCGTAGCCGGAACGGAAATATTGCCGATCTGGTGCGTCAGGCAGAAGAGGTAGCGGCAAAAGGGGGGAAAGAAATTGTCCTTACCGGAGTAAATATCGGCGATTTCGGAAAGTCGAACGGTGAAACCTTTTTTGATCTGGTTAAAGCCTTGGATCAGGTAGAAGGTATTGAACGTTATCGTATCTCATCAATCGAGCCAAACCTGTTGACGGATGAAATTATCGATTATGTAGCTTCCTCGAAACGTTTTGCTCCGCACTTCCATATCCCATTGCAATCGGGTAGTGATGAAGTGCTTGAATTGATGCGCCGTCGTTACAATACGGCTCTTTTTGCCCAAAAAGTAGCGCGTATTAAGAAAGCTATCCCGCATTGTTTTATCGGAGTAGATGTCATTGTTGGTGTTCGGGGTGAGACAGATGCATACTTTGAACAAGCTTTTGATTTTATAAAAGGACTGGATATAACACAGTTGCATGTATTTACTTATTCGGAACGCCCGGGTACGATGGCTTTGAAAATTGACCATGTGGTGGATCCGAAAGATAAGCATAAGCGGAGTCAGCAAATACTCGAATTGTCTGAACAGAAATTACGTAATTTCTATGAAGCACATCAGGGTACGGTTCATAAGGTGGTTTTTGAACAACCATCAAAAGATAAGCCAATGCATGGGTTTACCGATAATTATATTCGTGTAGAGGCTCCTTATCAAAAAGAGTTGATAAATGTAGCAACGGAAGTACGCCTTGGCGCATTTAATGAGGCGGGTGATGCTTTGATTGCAGAAATCATTTAATCCGCCGGTAGCCGATATGACTTTAGCGACGCATATTCTCTCCCTTTGGGGTGAAGAGGATATGCGTCTGTTTTTTTATATGAAAGGATTCATCGGTTATTCTTGTCTTTTTTGTAATTTTCGCCCTTTAAAATTCAATTAATATTGAGATCATGCATTCTTTTCTCTTTAATATCCTTAAATATTCACTCTATTTGTGGGCGCTTTTGCCTTTGCGTGTTTTATATATATTGAGTGATGCGTTATTTTATCCGCTCTATTATATGATAGGATACCGTAAAAAGGTGGTACGTCGGAATCTGAAAAACTCTTTCCCGGAGAAGACGGAAAAAGAGCGTCGCCAAATTGAAAAAGCATTCTATCACCATTTTTGCGATTATGTAGTTGAGACCGTTAAATTAATGCATGTATCGGATGAAGAGATCATGAGGCGTTTTCGTTATACCAATCCTGAAATGGTACACGAAATCCTGAAAGACGGAAAGAACGTTTTTATGATGCTCGGTCATTATGGGAACTGGGAGTGGGTACCGTCTATCACGCGTTGGATGCCTGAGTCTTTGCAGTTGGCTCAAATTTACAGGCCGCTGTCAAATAAGGCTGCTGATAAGTTTTTCTTAAAGTTACGCGCCCGCTTCGGATCTGTAGGTATCGCCAAAAATGACACTTTACGTGATATCATCCGATTTCGCAAAGAAGGAAAACAAACGATGATCGGATTTATCGCCGATCAGACTCCTTCTAAAAACAATCTCCATTATTGGACGAATTTTCTAAATCAAGATACTCCGTGTTTGACGGGAGCTGAAAAAATCGCTCGAAAAATAGATGCACATGTCCTGTATATGGATGTGAAAAAGATAAAGCGTGGCTATTATGAGGCTACATTTAAAGTTATCACACTCGATTCACCTCATACAGCCGAGTTTGAGATTACGGAAGCGTATGTACGATTGATGGAGGAAACGATTCTGCGTGCACCCCAATATTGGTTATGGACCCATAAACGCTGGAAACACTCCCGCTAAAAAATATGAATGATAATAAACAGGATCAGATGAAAAAAGTATCGGTTGTTATTCTTAACTGGAATGGTGCGGAATTGTTACGTAGGTATCTACCTTCTGTGTGTCGCAATACTTGTTCGGATTTGGCTGATATCGTAGTAGCGGATAATGGGTCGGATGATGATTCACTAAAGATTCTTCGGGAAAAATTTCCGGAGGTCAAGGTGATTGCTATGCCGGTAAACAGCGGATTTGCGGAAGGATATAATATTGCACTCAAGCATATACAAACGGAATATGTCGTATTACTTAATTCTGATGTTGAAGTTACACCGGGCTGGTTGGAACCGATGTTGGCATATGCCGACCAGAATCCCGACGTAGCCGCGATTCAGCCAAAGATCAAAGCGTGTCGCAGAAGAACCTATTTTGAACACGCCGGCGCTGCGGGAGGATATATTGATTCTTTCGGATTTCCTTATTGTCGCGGCCGGATCTTTGATTGCGTGGAAGAGGACAGGGGGCAGTATGATACAATAAAAGATGTGTTTTGGGCAACAGGGGCATGTTTGTTTACGCGTACACGGGATTATGAAGCTGCCGGCGGTTTGGATCCTTTGTTTTTTGCACATATGGAAGAGATTGATTTATGCTGGCGATTCCACCGGCTGGGAAAACGGGTTGTTTGCGTGCCTGAAGGGGTGGTGTATCATCTGGGCGGAGCCACGCTGGATACCGAAAATCCGCGAAAGACTTATTTGAATTTCCGTAATAATCTTTTGATGCTTCATAAGAATCTACCTCCCGAAAAACGCTCTAAAATTATATTGCAGCGTAAACTGCTGGATGGTATTGCAGCACTCAATTTCTTATTGCATGGGAAAGGAAAAAATTTCACGGCTGTTCTGAATGCGCATGCAGACGCAAAGCGGATGATTCGTTCTTATTATACTCCCTTAAAGAATGAGAGTCGTCCGGAAGTTATCTCCCTTCTGCCGGGCAATAATTCATCCATCGTATTTGATTATTATATGAAAGGGAAAAAGCGTTTTTCTGACCTGTTAAAATAGTGCATAACGGGGGTATATTTATGCATGTAATTGGCTAACAATCCCCAATAAATAAAAAGAATGATAAAGTTCTATTATTCTGTGTAACTATTCATTCATTTCATTCGTAAAGAATGAGTTTTTCTGATTAATTTTGCTGACTTCATTTTTAATAATTTATTCAGTTTAACAAGAAATGAGAAGATGGCGTATTGAAGATTC
>JAVWBH010000294.1:0-3807 GCA_036649595.1 Bacteroidales bacterium | reverse complement strand
GGTAAAAACGATTCAGATCCTGTTAATCGGATCTCTCTGTTCTTGTAGCTTTTCGAAGGAGCAGACACATACGGAAAAATTACCCAAGCATGTTTTCTTAATTGGCTTTGACGGTTTAAGTGCTTCGAGTATTAACAATAATGCAGAAATGCCTGTTTTCCGCAAACTAATGCAGGAGGGTAGCTATTCAATGAAAGGGCGCTCTGTGTTGCCGTCAAGCAGTGCTATCAACTGGGCTTCGATGTTTATGGGAGCAGGGTCGGAACTTCACGGATACACAACGTGGGGATCTCAGGTGCCAGAACTTCCTTCCAGGGTTGTGAATGCGGACAATCGCTTTCCGAATATATTCGGATTATGTCGTGAGAAATATCCGGAAGCAGAAATCGGCTATTTATTCGAGTGGAAAGGAATGAATTACCTGGTAGACACACTTGCCATCAATTATCGGGTGCATACGCCGGCATGTGCTGAGGCTGCGGCCCGGTATATCCGAGATAAAAAACCGATGTTGTGCGGTGTCATTTTTGCTGAGCCAGATGAAACGGGACATGCCAAAGGATGGGAATCGCCCGAATATATGGAGAAAGTAAAAGAGGTAGATGCAGGGCTTGCGAAAGTAATAGCAGCTATCGAAGATGCCGGTATCATGGATGAATCCGTTATTATACTGACATCTGATCATGGCGGGATTAATAAAGGACATGGCGGAAAAACAATGGCTGAGATGGAACGAGTATTGGTGTTGTATGGGAAGAATGTCAAAAAAGGATTTGAGATACAGGATAGTCATGTCGTATATGACATCGGGGCTACGATGGCCTATTTGTTAGATATCACACAGCCGCAGGTCTGGACCGGCCGTCCGATCATATCTGCTTTTGATTAAAAGAATTAGCCTTAGGGGCATATAGAAAGGAAATCCCGTTTTCGGTTTCATTATTTGAAGTGAACCGCAAACGGGATTTCTTTTTATGTAGCTTTCCGTAGAGAAGGATATTTATTCTTCTTTTTCATCATACCATTTAGAATACATCAAATAGTTGGTTGCTATTTTCTGATTAATCTCGCGGGATTGTTCCGGATCTACTTTTTTTACAAATTTAGCCGGAGCGCCGGCATATAAGGCTCCCGGTTCGATAATTGTTTTACTGAGTACTACGGATCCGGCGGCAATGATCGCACCTTCTCCCACTACCGCATCATCCATAACAACCGCACCCATTCCAATCAGTGCAAAATCCCGGATTTTAGCTCCATGGATGGTTACGTTATGTCCGATGGATACGTCATCGCCGATCTCGATGGTTGATTTCTGGTAAAGCGTATGTAGAACAGATCCGTCTTGTATATTTACACGATTGCCGATGCGTATGGAATTTACATCACCCCGCAATACGGTATTAAACCAGATACTGCATTGATCGCCGATAATCACATCGCCAATGATGGTTGCATTATCGGCAAGGAAACAGTCCTCGCCGATAATAGGTGTAAAGCCCCTTAATGGTTTGATGAGTGCCATAATCAGATCGCTTTTGTTTTTTCCGCCAACCATGCTTGTTCGTCTGGTGTCAGGGCCGGAGAAAGTTTTTCATATACTGTTTTGTGGTAGTTGTTAAGCCACTCTTTTTCTGCCGGGCTTAGCAAAGACGGCTCGATTCCTTTCAGGTCGAATGGGAACAAGGTGAGTGTTTCGAAACGATAGAATTTTCCAAAATCAGACTCGCCGTCTTCTACTGTCAAAATCAGATTTTCATGGCGGATACCATACTCGTTGGTAATATATAATCCTGGTTCATTTGATGTAACCATGCCCGGTACCAATACCGTAGGGTTATGGTTTAGCCGAATGCTTTGCGGTCCTTCATGTACATTCAGGAAATGGCCGATACCGTGACCGGTGCCATGGAGATAATTCATATGAAGATCCCACAATGCACGTCGGGCCAATACGTCTAGTTGATCTCCGCGGGTGCCTTGAGGAAAACGAGTCATCCCCAGGTTGATATGACCTTTTAATACTAATGTGAAATCACGTTTCTGGCGTTCGGTAGGTTCGCCCAGAATAACGGTACGGGTGATGTCTGTTGTTCCGTCGAAATATTGGCCACCCGAATCAATTAACAGAAAACCGTCGTTAGTGATCTTCGAATTGGTAGCCGGTGTAGCATGATAATGTACGATAGCTCCGTGTCCTTTGAAGCCGGCAATCGTACTGAAACTTTCGCCTACAAAGTTTTCTTGCTTTTCGCGGAATTCAATTAGTTTTTCCGCAATTGTACATTCAGTAACATTTCCTGTCGGTACCGCATTTTCTAACCAACGGAAAAATTGAACCAATGCCACTCCGTCTTTAACCATCGCTTTACGGAAGCCCTCAATCTCGGTGCTATTTTTCACTGCTTTCAAAAGAGCAACCGGAGAGGTCGCCATAATCGTTTTGCATTCTGGAGATACGGCGTTTTTTAAGAAGTCGTTTACTTTTGCCGGATCTAGCAGAAGAGTATAGTTATCAGGAAGTTGTCCTAGGAAATCGCCGATTTTGTCGTAGCTTGCGGTCAGAATGTTATTTTGCTGGAAATATTCTTTAGTTTCAGCTGTAAGTTTATCTTTATCGATGAAAATGATATTTTCTTTCTCGGAAAGGAAGATATAGCAAGTTGCCACCGGATTACATTCTACATCCGTACCCCGGATATTTAATGCCCATGCGATATCATCGAGTGCAGTCAGCAATAAAGCGTTCGCACCCTCTTTCTTGATAGCATCCAGAATACGTGCTCTTTTCGAAAGGGCCGATTCACCGGCAAATTCTTCCGGATATGCGAAAATCATATCTCCCGGGATTGATGGACGATCCTTCCAAATCGTTGGGAAAGGATAAAAGTCTGTACGGAATTTCAGGCCATTTGCTTCGAACTGATTTTTTAAAGAGGCAGCTGCCGTAATCCCGAAAAGGTTTCCGTCAACGGCAATTGTGCTTCCTGCCGGTAACCCTTCAATGAGGTGCTGTTCGATAGATGGCGTATCAGGTAAGCCTTCTTTGAAAAGCTGAATACCTGTGCCCTCCTATTGGATTCCTGCTTGCAGGAAGTAACGGGAATCGGTCCATAATCCCGCATTCTCTGATGTTACGACTACTGTCCCGGCTGATCCGTTAAACCCGGAAATCCATTCACGACACTTCCAGTGTTCGGCGATATATTCGCTCATATGCGGGTCGGTACCGGGAATGATGAATGCATCGATACCCTGGTTTTGCATTTCTGAACGCAGATCGTTCAGGCGCTGTTGAATCGTATTATTCATAATAATAAGATAAAAAATTATAAGTTTATAAAGCAAAGTTAAACAAAAACTTAAGAAGCCATCTGGGTAATAATGTTATATTTACTATTCATCCGATGGTTTTTCAGAGATTGGCGGATATGATACCGAAGACAAAGGTTCGAATAGATTTAATCAAAAGTTGCAACTCTTTTATTGTGTACCATCACGGGAGATCCGGGAGGATTGTTTGGGAGATAAGTGAAAAAACGGGTGGAAAGTCAAAAGAGGAAGAGTCAAAATAAAGACAGACCCGTCGTATTCGTAAAATAAAAGACGAGTTTTTTGAATTATTAATCGAAACTGTTGCGTATCAAGAAACAAAATTCTAATTTTGCATCGCTTTTTATGCACGAAAAATTATTTAATTCTATAAAGTTATGATCGTAGTTCCAGTAAAAGAGGGCGAAAACATTGAAAAGTGTTTGAAGAAATTCAAAAGAAAATTTGAAAAAACAGGTGTTATTAAAGAATTGC
>JAVWBH010000293.1:0-3811 GCA_036649595.1 Bacteroidales bacterium | reverse complement strand
CTCGTGTAATCGCGTCAAACATAAGGATTTCTATCTGACTCAGCGCTATAGCCTGGGATTTGACCGCACCTACATGGTAGATGATAACGACTCTACTGAATTTACAGAATTTATACCTGTAACCAGCTTTATCCATACTCTGCATTACAGTACGAATTACCGGAAATTCATCATTGAGCCGGGAGGTATTCTGCAAAAAGATTTTTTCCAAAACACCTATTTAAATGATAAGCAAACCGACGACTCCCTACGCTATCACTCATTAAAGAATACGTTGGGGGTTGCATTGAATGAAGGATTCCACAAATACGCTAAATTCGGATTAGCGGCTTACGCTACCCTGGAGAACCGGAAATACACCAATATGCAGGACTCTTCGAAACTGGATTTCAACGACCGCACATTTTCTACGAATGTATTGTGGGTAGGTGGCCAATTAACAAAACAACGCGGGTCAATCCTTACCTACCATGCAAATGCAAAATTCGGATTAGCGGGTTATAACTTAGGCGATATCGATATTCAGGGACAGATACAAACAAAAATACCATTATTGCGCGACTCTGTATTTGTAAGGGCCAACGGTTTTTTCAAAAATACAGAGCCCTCATATTATTTCAAACATTATGTATCAAACCATTTTGCATGGTCGAACTCTTTCAGCAAAGAACGGCGTGTCAGAATAATGGGCGAAATATTCGTTCCCTACACCCGGACCAATTTATCGGCAGGTGTTGAAAACACCACCAACCTGCTTTATTTCAACAATGACGGGCTTCCGGCACAACATGGGGGAAATGTACAAGTATTTCAGGCAACGCTAAAACAGAATTTCAAAGTGGGTATTCTCAACTGGGACAATTCGGTCGTATATCAGAAAACCAGTAACAAGGAGGTATTACCACTACCCGACCTGAGTATTTATTCGCAACTTTATCTGAAATTCAGAATTGCACGAGTATTAGAGACTCAGATCGGAGCCGATTGTTATTATTATACACGCTATTATTCGCCGATGTACCAACCGGCTACCCAGATGTTTCACACTCAAAAGATTTCAGAAACCGGCAATTATCCGCTGATGAATGTCTTTGCTAATTTTAAACTTAAAAAGGCTCGTTTCTTTGTGATGATGTATCACGTAAACAAAGGCCTATTCGGCGGAAATGATTATTTTATGGCTCCTCATTATCCGATCAATCCGCAAGTATTTAAAATGGGAGTAAGCATTGACTTCGCCAATTAATACAGCCGAATACATTAAAAACAACGAATTATGAAACGAATTAACCGGCTATCACTCTATCTGATTTTACTTTGTATGGTACTTCTTATAATTGGTGGTATCCGGTTATTTCTTCATTCTAAGCAATCGGTACTGCCCCGCGACCTTACCGAAATCAAAGCAGAAGGAGTACTCCGCATCGGCGTAGATTACAACAAGACAAGTTATTTCGTATCCGGAGATACGATCGCAGGCATTGAATATGAAATTTGTAAAGATCTGGAGAAGATAAGCGGGCTTCACGTAGAGATTTATCCGGAAGCCAGCCTGAATAACAGTTTGCAAGGGTTGCTTGACGGACGCTTGGATATTGTAGCACGATCAATACCTATCACTTTAGAATACAAGGAGAATTACAGTTTTTCAGATCCGATTGTAAAAAACAGGCTTGTACTCGTACAACGCAATGCGGCTACAAACCAAGGTATCGAACCAATACGCAATCAACTTGAGCTGGCCCGCAAAATTGTATATCTGCCGGCAGGATCAGCATCCCGCCAACGGCTCGAAAATCTGGCTATAGAAATAGCCGATTCGATTTATCTGGTCGAAGATACGCTATACGGCGAAGAACAGTTAATCATGCGCGTTGCGCGTGCCGACATCGACTATGCTATTTGTGGCGAAGGGATCGCCCGGTCATTATTAAAAGACTATCCCAATCTTGATATTTTAACCGCTGTCAGTTTCAATCAGTTTCGTGGCTGGGCACTCCGTAAAGACTCTCCCGTTTTACTGGACAGCCTGAATCAATGGTTAAAAAAAATACTTGAATCAGAGAGTTATGATGACAAGAAGAAAAAATATGTCCGGTAATTCCGGACAGGATACTTCTTTGCAGCATAACTTATTCGGGAGCAACCCTTTTTCTTGCCGGCCACCGCACATTCCGTTTCCAATCGCACTACCCGAAACCGGAAATTCACAATTTTAATTATTTCAATGAATGTATAAAAATTAAAATATATTATTGAACCCCCTACTTTTTTTGTTACAAAAAGCAATTAGCTATAAATATTCTATATATTTGCGATGCATTTGCTATGTGGAGATTACAAAATGAGTAAAACGACTGTGAAAAGGATATGCCGATATCTTAATTATACAGAATTCAGCATGTTCAGCTTGTCATGCGAAAAGTGCGTGTACAGCATCCGATAGTGCCGAGAAAATTATCGAAGTCCCATATTTCTCAAACGATTTACAAATAGGTCAGCAAGTTACCGTCGTAGGATCAAAAACGATGGGATGGAAAGCCGTGTGGTATGCCTTCATACTGCCCTTTCTTCTTTTGATGGCTGTATTGACGGTCATTACCGAAACCACAGGAAATGAATTATGGGCAGGCCTCCTTGCGCTTGCTGTTTTAGTACCTTATTATTTAATACTATATATACTACGAAACAAAATGAAAAGCAATTTTACATTTACATTAAAAGTATAAATACAGATAAATAGCAGAAGAATACTTTTTAACCTAAAAGAGTAATCGGTTGCACAGAGATTATAACAGAAAACTCATTAATTAAAAACCATATCACTCTATGAATTTGATTTTAATTGCTTTGATTACACTTGGTGTAATCGGGGCCATAGGAGCTGTGATCCTCTTTTTTGTGGCACAGAAGTTCTATGTCTATGAAGATCCACGTGTAGGTCAGGTAGAAGCTGTTCTGCCTCAGGCAAACTGTGGTGGCTGTGGGTATCCGGGTTGTAAAGGATTTGCCGATGCATGTGTGAAAGCAGATACACTGGAAGGTCTTAACTGTCCGGTAGGAGGAGCTCCGGTAATGGGAGAAGTTGCTACGATTTTGGGCCGCGAGGCAGTAGCAGCAGATCCGAAAGTAGCGGTTGTACGCTGTAACGGAACTTGTGCCGCACGCCCGCGCACCAGCGTTTATGACGGAGCAAAAAGTTGCGCAGTTGCCGCCAACACTTTTGCAGGTGAAACAGGATGTACTTTCGGGTGTATCGGTTTAGGCGATTGTACGGTTGTTTGTGACTTCGATGCAATCCACATTAATCCTGAAACCGGCTTACCGGAAGTTGACGATGACAAATGTACCGCTTGCGGTGCTTGTGTAAAAGCTTGTCCGAAATTTATCATCCAACTTCGCAAGAAAGGTAAAAACAACCGCCGTGTTTTTGTCAGCTGTATCAACAAAGACAAAGGTGGCGTAGCCCGTAAAGCTTGTTCGAATGCGTGTATCGGATGTGGAAAATGTGCAAAAGAGTGTCCGTTCGATGCTATTACGATTGAAAACAATCTGGCTTACATCAATGATGACAAATGCAAATCATGCCGCAAGTGTGTTGACGTTTGTCCGACCGGAGCAATCCATGCAGTAAACTTCCCGCCGAAAAAAGAGCGTCCTGCTACCACACCGGCAGAAACTCCGAAAGCGCCAGAAGCTCCGAAAGCGGAATAAGTGATACCCGTGATTCAAATCAAGTAGTAAAATAATTAAATCAAAACATATATGTTAAAGACATTTCGTCTGGGGGGTATTCACCCTGCCGAAAATA
>JAVWBH010000292.1:0-3864 GCA_036649595.1 Bacteroidales bacterium | reverse complement strand
GTACCGGCTGTTTATTAGGGGTATCCGGCAATGCATCCGAAATTCTATGTTTTTCAATGTATTTTGCCGAGATAAAAGGAGATAATAAGAGCGGGATTACAGGAGTCAGATAAACAAGAAATGGCAGATGCCAACCGTTATTACCCAACCACCCGACCAGCATTGTTGCAAAAATCAATGTAAAATTCGCAATTCCCGATTTTATCCCTAACTGCTTCATCCGGCTATGCCCTGAAAAATACTCGGCGATCAGCCCGGCAGCCAACGGAATAACCAGTCCGCACCCAATTCCCAACAAGCAGCTGATGATGATCAAAGCCATCATGCTTCTTGCAAAGAAATAGAATATCGCACTTAATACATACACCGATAATCCGGCTAATAAAATACCGATTTTATTCTTGGAAACAGAAAGTTTTCCGGACCAGAGGACAAAAGGTATAATAAACAGATTCGGCAGAATTGTCAATAACTGTATCTCTAATTTGGAGACATGAGGAAAAACCTCATCCAGTTTATCCATCAAGGGAGAGATTGCCAATCCGGGAAGATTTACGACTAAAGAGATAGACAATATCCCTATTAACGAGATAAAGGGAATTTGTCCGTTACCGGTTTCTACATATTTCATAAGTCAGCATTATATACAGCTATAACGCTTAATCATCAAAAAGTGTTGAGCCTCTTTGCCAACGCGAATCCCTTTAGATGCACCAATTCTGTTGAAAAGCGGATATAAAACAGAGGGTGCCTCAAAGAAAAACGAATTTGTCATTTTTCCTTTGAGACACCCTCTCTTATTTACTCACTTATCTTTTTTCCGGATTTACCGGATAAACAATAATTCTCTGTATTTTGGTAAAGGCCAGATCTGATTATCTACGATCAATTCCAGTTTATCTATATGATAACGGATTGAATCAAGATATGGAGCTACCTTATCATGATAAGAAATTGCTTTCTCCCGTTCATGAGTCAGTTTATTGGCATCCTTACGGGCATTTACCATTGCCTGAACACCTGCTTTGATCTCTGCAGAATGGAACGCTATTTTTTCAATGATTTCCATATCTGCCGCCGAAAGATGTTCATATTTTGTCGGGAATACATCTTTCATCATGGTCACATTTTCCAGCAACGATGTCTGATAACGAGTTGCTACCGGAATAATGTGATTTTTAGACATATCCTCTAACACGCGTGATTCAATCTGAATCATTTTTGCATATTGCTCCCATTTCACTTCATTTCGGGCATTCAGCTCAACCTCGGTCATGACACCTGTTCGCGTAAACATCCCGATAGAAGAATCCAGAAGATAGTTGTCAATAATCAACGGAACGTTTGTTTCACAATCAAGGCCACGTTTAGCAGCTTCTTCTTTCCATTCATCCGAATAACCATTCCCGTCAAAACGAATTGCCTTACATTCTTTGATATACTCTTTTAAGATATCGATAACGGCAACTTCCATTGATTTTCCTTCTACCATCTTTTTATCAACGGCCAACTTGAAATCTTTCAGTTGATCAGCAACAGCAGCATTCAGAACAATCATGGCCGCCGCATTATTTGCAGATGATCCGACAGCACGGAATTCAAAACGATTACCGGTAAAGGCAAACGGTGAAGTACGGTTACGGTCTGTATTATCGATAAGCAATTCCGGAATCTGAATAATATCCAGTTTTTTTCCGGATTTATCTTTCATTTCGATCTCCGTATCACTCGGATTAGTCTCGATAGCATCCAGAACTTCCGACATTTGTTTACCCAGGAAGATAGAAACGATAGCAGGAGGAGCTTCATTCGCTCCCAGACGATGCGCATTCGTAGCCGATGAGATCGACGCTTTCAATAAGCCGTTATGCTTATAAACAGCCATCATGGCATTTACCAGGAAAGTAACAAACTGCAGATTCTGCATTGGCGTTTTCCCCGGAGCCAATAATAACACGCCCGTGTCTGTTCCCAATGACCAGTTATTATGTTTACCAGATCCGTTAACCCCCTTGAATGGTTTTTCATGAAGCAACACCCGGAAACCATGTTTGCGGGCAATTTTTTTCATAACAGACATGATTAGCTGGTTATGATCATTTGCCAGATTAGCTTCCTCATAAATCGGAGCCAACTCAAACTGGTTGGGAGCAACCTCATTGTGACGGGTTTTCACCGGAATACCCAATTTATGAGATTCAATTTCAAGTTCTTTCATAAATGCCGCAACACGGCACGGTATAGCCCCGAAATAATGGTCGTCCATCTGCTGATTCTTCGCAGATTCGTGTCCCATCAGCGTACGCCCGGTCATCAGCAAGTCAGGACGGGCAGCATAAAGCCCTTCATCTATCAAGAAATATTCCTGTTCCCAGCCAAGATAACAAACCACTTTTTTCACATTCGGATCAAAGAGCTTGCATACATCCGTAGCTGCTTTATCTACCGCATCTAATGCTTTTAGCAGAGGAGCTTTATAATCGAGAGATTCGCCAGTATAAGCGATAAAGATAGTTGGAATACAAAGTGTATCGCCATCAATAAAAGCCGGAGAAGTCGGATCCCATGCTGAATACCCGCGGGCTTCGAAAGTATTACGGATTCCTCCGTTGGGGAAAGAAGAAGCATCCGGTTCCTGCTGAACCAGCAGTTTACCACTAAACTCCTCTACCATTCCTCCTTTACCATCGTGTTCAACAAAGGCATCATGCTTTTCTGCTGTTCCTTCTGTCAGAGGCTGAAACCAGTGAGTATAATGAGTTACACCCATACTCATGGCCCAGGCTTTCATTCCTTCAGCTACATTGTCGGCAGTTTTTCTGTCGAGGGGCGCGCCGTTGTCAATACAATTTGTTAGCGCATCGTAGGTTTTTTTATCGAGAAACTTATACATCTTTTCTCTGTTAAAAACGTACATCCCGTAATAATCCGAAGGTCTTTCTGTAGGAGGAACGACCTCTTTAGCTCTTTTCTTAAAAGCTTCTTCAACTACATTAAAACGTAATTCTGCCATAAAGCTGTTATAAATATTGTATTTAGGTTATCAAAATGATGAATCCGTGCTTCTTTCGAAATAGCTATTTATAAAAGATGAATATTATGCTGGGCACAGATTTTGATCTGCTCCTCAGGCCAGATGCTCGCTTGCACCTCTCCGACATGCGCTTTTTGTAAAAAGAACATACACAAACGCGATTGACCGATACCCCCTCCTATTGATAATGGAATACGGTCTTCCAGCAACGCTTTGTGGAACTCCAACTCCACACGATCCAGACAACCGGCAATTTCCAACTGGCGCAGCAATGCTGTCTTATCAACGCGAATTCCCATAGAAGAGATCTCGAATGCGCATTCCAGTAATGGATTCCAGAAAATAATATCACCGTTGAGTCCTTTAAAATCCTTTACAGTAGGAGTTGTCCAGTCATCATAATCAGGTGCACGTCCGTCATGTTTCTGTCCGTTCTTCAGTTCGCTACCGATCCCGATAATGAATACTGCTCCATATTGGCGGGCAATTTCCGTTTCGCGTTCTTTAGGCGTCATGTCAGGAAAAAGTTCGAGCAATTCTTCCGAATGAACGAAATGAATCTGTTCCGGCAATTGCGGTGTGATATGAGGATGTGCTTCGTATACGAGCTTTTCCATATCTTTCATCGCTTTATAAATCTTCTCTACTGTCTGTTTGAGAAAATCCAGTGTGCGATCGGTTTCCGTAATTGTTTTTTCCCAATCCCATTGATCGACATATAACGAATGAAGATTATCCAGATCTTCATCCGCTCTGATGGCATTCATATCCGTATACAAGCCATACCCAGGTGCAATTCCATACGCCCCTAGCTTCATCCTTTTCCATTT
>JAVWBH010000291.1:1229-3866 GCA_036649595.1 Bacteroidales bacterium | reverse complement strand
GCCTGTTCGTCTGGTTGAATAATGCGGGGCGTAAGATCTTCTGCCCCTACCGATCTTTTTATTACCTTTGCAGGTACATTAAAAACTGATTGAATGAGATCAAAAGATTGGAAGCCGAAAGAAACGGCAAAATTATTGGTAATCGGAGAGGATCCGAACCTGCAGTGGTCAGATACTCCTGCCGAATACCCCATGTTTGCCAACTATTATTTTCAAAAGGTTCCTTATGATCATGGTGAGCGCAGCCGCTATAACGAGGCAAAGAATCTTTTTGAGATGATTAAAACGCTGACCGATTATACGTATGCAGTAGATGAAGTTTTTATTACTCATTTGTGTAATGAGAGTCTGGAGCATGCCCCAAAAGGGAAGCGCACGTTAATTCCTGAAAATCTGGCCTTAAAAGGAGTCGATCATATCCGTTGGATTCTGGAGCAAAATCCGGAAATCGACTTGATTTTTGCCTGTTCGATGCAAACCAATTATTGGTTGCAAAAAACAGGGTTAGTACCGGCAGACGAAGCCTTCCTTAAAGGTGCAGAGCCCCGCCGTACAGGGATTCAGAGCTATCCTCCTTTTTATCAACCGGTAAATGGAAAAGTATTCGGCGATATTTGTGGCAAATTTACTCACCTGACAGATCGTCCGTCAGTACGGGTATTGCCGTTATTACCGGCGAAAGATTTTCCGCTACGCGAACGTAATCTGGAGCAATTTGGCGAAGCATATGATGCGATCCGCAAATCATTTGAATAAACAAACCGGAAGCGTTGGATAAACATTCTGAGTGACCGGAACGTTTTACTTGAGATGAACTTAAACAGATTGATTATGGAACTGAATAGTAAACATCCCAAAGAGACAAAGCAAGATATCCGTCACCAGGAGAAGTTCGATGAGCAGAAGCACCGCAAAGAAGAGCACAAGAATGAAGAAGCTCATGTAAAGGCCGAATCAGAGAAAGACAGTGCCGCGGCTGCTCAGAAAAAAGCTGCTGAAGAAAAATGGAGTGAGAAGTAATCTTTTCACTGTATAATAAAAAAGAGAATTACCCTCGGGTAATTCTCTTTTTTATTAATAGGAAACCGGATCACTCCGATGTGATAAACTCACTTGTTTTTATTTTGTTTCGGTATTACCATCCTGAAAAACAGATTTCAGGTATTCAACATTGGTGCCGAAGTTCTTTCTCACATTGCGCGGATCGTTTTTATCACGAGACCGCTCTACCACCAGCCATCCGCTCCAGCCCATCTTATCGAGTGTTTTCTTTACGGCTTGCATGTCCAGGCGCGTATTATTCGGTAATGTAACTTCGTCGGTATCCGTACAGTGGATCATACAGATGCGCTCTTTTCCGAGTATCTGTAACTCTTTACTCAGGTCGCGCCCTGCTTGTAGCGGATTCTGGAAATTATAATATATTTTTATTCCTTTCGAGTCGATTTCTTTTAATAACTGCACCTCTTCCTGTGCCGAGAGCGATGTTTCAATACCGATCACCAAACCGTCTTTTGCCGCTAAATCGCCTACTATTTTTAGTCGCTTTACCAGTTGTGGCCGTAGCTCCGGATTTTCTTTTAAATCGCAAGATACGCCCAATGGCAAAAAAGCTGTTTTCGCACCCATTATTTTCATTGTGCGAAGGCAGTCTTCTGCCAACTCCTTATAATTTTTATGTGTGGCAAACGACTGGGAGTAAAACCCCGACATAGCAACCGACGGAACCTGAATATTGAATTCGGCAGCTTTCTGCGGAAATAGTTTCTGAAATTCGGGTTGCCGTAATTTATTGTCAAACGTATCCCGTTTACCTAATCCGCCCATATCCATTTCCAGCCCGTCTGCCATCAACTCATGAGCCAGCTGGAATGCTCCGATTTTCTGGCGTTTTAGAATCATCCAGTCGCATACTGCAATCTGGTATCGCTTTTGTTGGGATATAGTGGCATCGGCCTTTAAAGAGAAAAGGTCTGATGATAAGAAGGTGGCCAGCAGACAAGGAGCTGCAACCAGAAGAAAAAGGAGATACTTAAATTTTTTCATAAACAAGGAAAATAAAAAACATACAGAGGGTTTTAATGAAGCCCCTCTGTATGCCTGAATTCTTGAATCAGAACTGTTTTATTAGTTCAATACTACTTTTCTGTTTCTTACAACACCGTCATTTGTTGTAGCTTTTACAACGTACACACCTTTGTTAAGCTGACTGATGTTAAGTTCTGTAGCTTGTTTTGCCTGTTTAACGGCAGTTCCTTCAGCAGAATAAAGAACAACATCCGCCATTTCAGAGAAGATAAGCGACTGAGCGTTTTTCGTTACAACGAATGGTTTTTCTTCACCGATTTTGTTTGTGCTGGTAGCTACAAAGTCCGCACCCGGAAGTCCCGAGTAGATTTTGATTTCATGTAAGCGGGCGATCTGTTGCTGCGCATACGGATTAACCGGAAATACTTTGTATTCTGGATCATCAGTCGGTAAAGAACCCCATGTTGTTTCATCTCCGTCCCAGATTCTCCAGCGTACAGAAATCGGCTGATCAGGTTCTCCTTCCATTCCGATAATCTCTTCAAACTCGTAACCTCTTTCTGCAAAAGTAGCATAGATATAATACTGGTCTTTTTTATCAGAGCGGCT
>JAVWBH010000291.1:0-1219 GCA_036649595.1 Bacteroidales bacterium | reverse complement strand
GGTACCCAACGTTGTTCAGTCCATTCTTCTTCTCCCGGCCATTTAATTTCCATTTTTACACCACGTCCCCAACTTGTAGAAGAGAAAGACCATTGAATACGGTCTACCTGGTATAAATTGTCGATTTGCAAATATCCGTGTTTGCTGATCTGCGCTTCCGCGTTTCCGGGAAGGCGGCTTAATTCAATGAATCCTTGTTTACTATAAGTAGAAACCGGTAAAACCGTGTTGTCGTTTTTCGAGCAAGGATGATTTTTCCCGGATGGCTCTTCTCCGTATTCTTCTACTTTTGTATATGCGCTTCCGTAATGAGTCGGAGCAAAGGTACACATGTAAAAGTTTACCGGGAATCCTTTTCCGATCTCCAGGTTATTCAAACCATCGAGAATAGGTGTTTCGAATGAGCCTGTTCCGTAATCAAGTTCCACGGCATTAAATTTACCATCTGATACGGATGATTTCGGTAAAGCTGCGTCTGTCAGTTTAGCCGCATCAATATGGATTACCTTATACCACTCAGATGGCGTCCAGCCTGAATTCGGGGTTTTGTACGTACAATCTTGTGCACTTGCACTGATGCCGGCAGATGCCATCAACAATACTGCGGAAACTCTTGTAAAATTTTTCATAGAATTTTCATTTGTAAATTAGACGATTAACGATTCTGGGAACCGCTTTTAATAATTTATTTTTTTAAAAAGTGAGTTGTATATACCTGGTTATTGGCAGATATGATTTTGAATAAATAAAATCCGGGATGGATGTTATTTAAAGAAATAACCGTTGTTCCATTCAGATTGGCCGTGCTGATTTTTTTTCCGTCGCAACTGTAGATATGTCCTTCTTTCAATGGAGCATCAGATAACAGGAATAACCGGTCGCCTTCTATCTGGATACGCACGAAAGTTTCGCTTGTACGGATTTCAGAAATACCGGTGGCGAAATCATGCGGAATATTTTCATTAACCAGACTGTTCAGATACACTTCCAAAGCCGTGTATCCGGTATCGGTCTTTTTATTCCGGTCTTCGGGATTAGCCGGATTTAATCCGTTTGCAAGTTCCCACTGATCGTCCATCCCATCTTGGTCTTCATCTGTTATCGAAATTCCGGTTTGATATTCCGGATATCCGCCCGCTTGTTTTTCCGTATCGATAATACCGTTATTTCCAAAAGAGGCGATTCCTGTAGCGGCTTCTTGGGTAATGCGTGCATCTAC
>JAVWBH010000290.1:0-3879 GCA_036649595.1 Bacteroidales bacterium | reverse complement strand
TCAGCAAATATGCGTTTGCTCCTTTCACTTATAATTTCTCTCTTGGCTTCAGTTGGAAAGACCTTAATGTAAATGCATTATTCACCGGAGAGTTCGGACATGATGTAATCTATGATAAAGGATTTTATGCAGATGCTTCCGGAGGCAAACGAAGCGGAGCCTGGTTATCAGAAAATTCGAATAACCTAAGAGAATGGTATGGCAATTACTGGACGCCGGAAAATACGGACGCCCGTTATCCACGTATTGATAATTATGGATTTAAGGGATACCGCTCTACTTTCTGGATGCGCGACGGTCATACTTTACGCTTGAGAAACCTGAGCATCTCTTATGGTTTACCTCAGAAATATGCAAAAGCAATCGATGTAGATGCATTACGGGTATTCTTTCAGGGAACCAACCTGCTGACATTAATCAATCCGTATCCATACAAAGATGCATCTGTCGGATTCTGGTCAGATTATCCGCAAATCAGAACATTTAACCTGGGTATTAACTTAAGCTTCTAAACATCATGCAATTTGTAAAGAAAACATTTTTAGCCCTGTGTGCTGTTGCATCGATAACATCTTCTTGCAGTGACTTTCTGGATATAAAAGATGAATCGGCAATCAACCCCTCTATCTGGGACAGTTATCAGGCGTCTACTTTATATATCAATAACATTTATGCCAAAGCTCTTCCCGAATTCGGGGGAGAAACGGTAGTAGGCAGTACAAAGGCAACTTCAGTGTCAGACGAAACAACCTCGATGCCTGATTTGCTGATAGGCGAACTGCAGAACGATCAGGTTGGTTTTTTCGGGGCAGGTACATATCAGACAATCCGTTATATCAACATCGCCCTGAATAATATGAAAACATCTGCAATGACGGAAGAAGAGCAGAATAAAATTCTGGGACAGCTTTACTTCTTCCGGGCATGGCAACATTGGCGTATCGTATTGCATCACGGAGGGGCTCCTTACATGACAGACGTTGTTTATTATGACAGCGAGCAAGATCTATACAATGCAAAACGAAATACGACATCCGAATGTATTGAGTTTATCCGTAAAGATTTAGAAAAGGCAACCGCAATGCTTCCGGCAACCTGGAGCAGCGATGATTACGGCCGTATTACCCGCGGATGTGCCGCCGCCCTTTGGGGACGGGTAGCTCTTTATTGGGCTAGCCCGCAATTCAATCCATACAACGAAGCCGCTCGTTGGCAACAAGCTTACGAAGCGAATGCCACAGCCCGTACCATCTGCGACACAGACGGATATGGCTTATTGGATTGCTCGGTACAAGAATCCGAGACATGGCCCGCTCCGACAGATATCAATAAGATATTTCTGATTGAGGGAAATAAAGAAGTATTATTTACAACCCTATACAGCTTTACCGGAAATAAGACGCATGGTTATGAAAACTCTGTGCGCCCGGCTTATGAAACAAACAATTCGGAGAGTCCGGCAAATTGTCCGTCATGGGATTTGGTTACAGCGTTTCCGATGCGCGACGGGTCGATGTATACTGCCAACGACAAGTATTTTTACAAAAACAGAGATCCGCGTTTCTATTCGACAGTTGTTTACAATGGATGCTATTATCCATTAAACGGCGATAAGAACCGTCGTCAATGGACCTATCAGTATCGCCAGGGCTCAAGCATGAAATACGGAGAAGGCCCCACAGTAACCGTATCCAATGCTTCTTCTACAGGTTTTTTCTGCCGCAAGATGGTTAACCCGTCTTACATGAATGACTTAGGCAAAACAGAAACTGATGCAGTAGAATTACGTTACGCTGAAGTGATTCTGAATTTAGCAGAATGCGCTATGGAAACAGGTAAAACAGACGAAGGATTCGAACTATTGAAAATGATTCGTCAGCGTGCGGGTATCGAACCGGGTGCCGACGGTTTCTACGGATTGAAGTCGGTAGCCGATATCACTCCTATCGAACTGGTTATGATTGAGCGTCGTTGTGAATTTGCTTTTGAAGGCAAACGTTTCTATGATTTACGCCGCCGCAATATGTTTACCAAAAGTTTGGGCAACTATTGCAAAGCATTAAACGGATTCATGAAAGTGGGATCACGTAAGAAGTTCACGATCTCAAGTGCGAACCATACTAAGATTGTAAATAATCCGCAAATAACGATTGACGAGGTGATGGGTATGACAACAATGGCCGACTGGACTGCCGGACCAACAGCCAAACCGATCAATTATCTCTGCAAGGAGCTACCGGAAGATCTTGCGGGATATGAAGGGGGAAACTATAACTTCTTCGATATTCCGTCGGGAATTCTATTGCGTAGCCCGGCTATTATACAAAATATGGGATGGTCAAAAGGGACATTTAACCCTTTTGAATAAATAATTTACCCAACCTGCTACTGAAAAACCGGAAGCTCCCGGGATTTTCGTAGCAGGTTCTCTAATACCGTATCCTCATGAAACACATTTTATCGCTATTCTCTTTTTTGGTATTTGCCTGTAGCAATATACTGGGAGAAGAAACCGGATTTTTTATTGTAGCCCCGGATGGCAGTGGTAGTCATCAAACAATTCAGGCAGCCATCGACGATGCGCCCGAAGCAATACGCACACTTATCTTTATTAAGAACGGCACCTATAAGGAATATGTCTCCGTAGGGTCGAAAAACAACAGCACTTCAAAAAAAATCAGTTTAATCGGAGAAAGCCGCGATGGCGTTGTTATTACTTCAGACAAAAACAGGGAAGACAACGGCCTGACATTCGAAGACATAACTACACTAAAGGTTTATGCAAAAGACTTTTATGCAGAGAACCTCACCATCGAAAATACAGCTGGTTCGGGAAGATCAGAGGCATTATATACCCATGCCGACCGGTATACTTTTCAGAATGTACGCCTGTTGAGTACACAAGATACATACAAATCAAACGATGCAACCAGAGGATACTTCCGAAACTCTCTGATACAGGGCACCGTTGACTTTATTTACGGAGGAGGGACCATCTTTTTCGATGACTGCACCATCTCTTGCATTCATGGAGGAGGCTACATTACCGCTCCGTCAGAAGCTAGTGTACTGATAAAAAGAACACTTACAGAAGCAGGTATTTTCCTGAGAGTCGGCTTCATTTTCAGAAATTGCGATATAACCGCAAACAGCGATGTAAAAGAAAACAGTTATTACCTTGGACGGCCTTGGAAAGAAAGATGCGGATCTGCATTTTTACAATGCCGCCTTGGCAACCATATTCATCCGGCCGGATGGAAAGAATGGAATGGTAGCGAAACATCCGCTACAATGGGTGAATACCTCAATACCGACGCAGCGGGAAATCTTCTAAAAACAGATAACAGAGCAACATGGAGCTATCAATTTCTGAAAAACGATGTAGAGCGTTATCTTACCCCCGAGTATATTTATGGTGTTTTAAACGCCTCAGAAGCATATAATCCGGAAAAGTTATGCCTTACACCGGCAAAACCAACGAATTTTCAGATAACAGATGATCTCTTATTATGGGATTCTATGGAAGATGCGGCCGGATATCTGATTTATAAAAACGGCAAACTCGTAACAGCGGTCAATGCCTCAACAACCTTGTTCCCGATTATGGAAAGAGGCGTTTATTCATTACGGTCATTCTCGCAAAACGGGGCATTGGGTCCGATCGCGGAAGTTGCGACCGGAATTCAGACCGTACAATCCGATCGACTTCATATAACCGTTTGCGACCATACCCTGACTTTGTCTGAAAAAGCAAATATCTCTTTATTCTCTATTACGGGTAAACTCCTGGTATCTGAAAATAATACAGAGAACATTTCTCTTCAAGGAATACCCGCCGGAATAGTTATTGCCAAAGTAATATGTCTGGACGGAACTATC
>JAVWBH010000289.1:0-3931 GCA_036649595.1 Bacteroidales bacterium | reverse complement strand
TGCGGCCCGGATGGATAAGCGCAGGGGCATTGGGAAGTACGGCTAACGTAGCACTTTCGGCCCAAGACAGATTATTAACCGAATGGCCGAAATAACGCCAGGCAGCCGCCTCGGCTCCTACCACGTTTCCCCCGAACGGAGCATGGGATAAATAGAGTGATAAAATTTCATTTTTGCTATAAGATAATTCTAAGCGCGTAGCCAGAATCACTTCAATCAGTTTTTCCGACCAGATACGCGGCTTTCCTTTACGCGAGAGGCGGATAAGTTGCATGGTAAGCGTACTTCCTCCGCTGACAATACGGCGCGCCTGGAAATTAGACCAGAATGCCCGTACGAGCGCGGCGGGATCTATCCCGGGATGGTAAAAAAAATGCTTATCCTCAAAAAGAACTATTGATTTCTCTATTTTTTCAGGGAAACGGGATATTTCCGGAAAACGCCATTGACCGTCAGAAGCAAGGCGTGCTCCCAATAAAGTTGAATCTGCCGCAAATATAACATCTGATACAGGATCCTGGAAAAGAGGATCGGGCAAGCAGAATCCGAATAAAGCCACTAAGAATAACCCGAATGTAAATATTAATTGCCGAAAAAGTTTCACTGAAAGCGTATCATATTAATAACAAAATGTGCCTAATAATCAGTAAATATATGTAATTTTATAATTGGTTTTAAAATGAAATTGGTGATCTGTATTAAAATTAGTTATAATCATATCGTTATGAAACAACTATCCTTCATTTTCTTTCTCTTATTTTTTCTGTTTAGCCTTCAATCTTGTAAACAACAACCGACACAAGTTTCTTTTAATGATTACGTTGAAGAATATACGACCGGTATCGTTTCGCGCAAAAATTCAGTCGAAATTATGTTAAGCGAACCGTTAAGCACGGAACAGCAAAACCCGGAACTTTTAAGGAAAGCTTTTTCAATCACGCCAAAGGCAACCGGAAAACTAGAGGTACTGAACGACAAACGAATCGTTTTTCAGCCGGATCCGGGTTTTGACGCAGGCATACGATATACGGTTACACTAAATCTCAGCGAATTTTTTAAAACCTCTGAGAAAGATAAAAAATTCACATTTTCATTTGAAACGATAGCGCCCGACCTTGCTTTCCGGCTAAATGAACTGGATATTGATGTAAATGAAAAACACGATACCATTTACGAGGTAAAGGGTTCTATCCTGCTTTCGGATTGGGCTGACAGTACCACAATCCATAATCTGATCGGATTTGACACGCCTGTTATCATTGATTGGGATAAAGTCGAGTGTTCGAAAATATTTGATTTTACCCTTACCACACGGAGCCCCTTCCAGGTAGAAAAACAGATAGAGATCTTTTCGAAAAAAAATAATGTCGGTTATCCTAAAAAAGTATTGGGAAAAATAAGGATACCCGGTAAGAATGATTTCGACGTATATTCAATTGAGCCGATTAACTCGGGAGAGGAATATATTGAGGTATCTTTTACGCGCAGCCTTGACCCGCAACAAGATTTAAACGGGTTGGTACAAGTAGAGCCGGGCCGGGATGTATCATTTTCTATTGAAGAGAATAAATTGCGAATCTGGTTTCAGAATAAGACGATACCCGAGCGGGAAATAATCATACACAGTGGTATTCGGTCGTTATATAATGCCCGTACGCTACAAACAGATCAGACCCAGGCAAATCGATACCGGAAACGCATCGCCTTCCATACAAACTATCCGAATCTGGAGTTTGCCGGCGAAGGAGGAATATTACCGGAGAGTGATAAAATGGTAGTGCCCTTTTTTGCTACGAACCTGCGCGGGGTCATCGTACGGGTAATAAGGGTGTACGAGAACAATATGGGAGAGTTCTTACAGTCGAACCAACTAAACGAAGGAAATGAGTTGGCGGCTATGGGCGACCTATTGTGCCGGAAAATTATTTTTCTGGATGAAAAAGGGAATGTTGATATCCATACCCGGAATGCATTTGCTATCGATCTGAAAGACCTGATCACCCCTGAACCGGGGGGATTATATCGGATTATACTTTCGTATAACTATGAGCTGTCGGCTTATCCGTGTGCCGGGGTCACCCGAAAGACAAAAAGAGAATTACTCGAAGAAAATAAAATACTGGAACAGGAAGAAAAAGATAATTTCGGCAATGGAAATGCCTATTATTACTTCTCTGACCAGTCTTGGAACGGCTATCGCTGGGAAGAGCGGAACATGCCGTGTTCTACATCTTATTATTTGAATAAGCAAATTGCTAAAAACATTATTTGTTCAAACTTAGGAATTATCGTCAAGAAAGGTGATAGGGGAAAACTGTTTATCTCGGTAAATAACATTCTGACAGGAGAGCCGGAACCGGATGTTTCGGTAGGCGTGTTCTCGTATCAAAATCAGGAAATAGCACGCCAGACTACCTGGGAGGACGGAACAACGGAAGTAGAGCTCAATAATAAAAAACCTTTTTATTTGATAGCCCAAAAAGAAAAGCAAAAAGGATATTTGCGTTTGGCCGAAGGCGAATCGCTTTCAATGAGTGCTTTCGATGTCTCAGGTGAAGAGGTCAAGAATGGTACGAAAGGTTTTATTTATACTGACCGTGGCGTTTGGCGTCCGGGAGATACCATCTACGTAAGCTTTATCCTGAATAATGCATATAATGATTTACCGGTAAATCATCCGGTGACATTCGAACTATTTAATCCGTCAGGACAACTGTACTGGAAAAAATCACTTTCTACCCGTTCGGACAATTTTTATGTATTCAAACCAGCTACCACGCAAAATGCTCCTACCGGAATCTGGAACGGACGGATCTCTGTGGGGGGCGTAACCTTCCATAAGAAATTACGAATTGAGACAATTAAGCCGAATCGACTGAGTATTGATTTGAGTTTTGACGAAGATATTATACAACGTGATACGGAGACAACTGCAACCTTAAAGGCACAATGGCTTACGGGTGCGACGGCCAATGAGCTGAAGTATGATATATATGCAACACTGGTACCTACGAAAACAACGTTCAAGGATTGGGAAAATTATGTATTTGATGATCCGGGACGGAAATTTCAGGCAGACGATATTCTATTTTCAAAAGGGACTACGAATGAAAATGGAGAAGTTAAGATAGAAACCAAAATGATGCAGGGAGGCTTTGCCCCAGGAATGCTTCGGGCTCAGTTTATCACAAAGGTATATGAAGAATCGGGTGAGTTTAGCGTAAACTCTACTCAGAAACAGTATTCACCGTTTAAAACCTATGTCGGAATATTATCGCCACAAGAAGACAAGGATCCTTTGCTGACAAACAAAAGACATATATTTGAATATGTAACACTTTTTCCGAATGGAAAAACGGCTCCCGACCGACTTGTTAATATCAATTTATACAAGGTGGAGTGGTATTGGTGGTGGAGTAGCGACCGCAGTCAGATTGCCGATTATGTTTCATCGAGCTATAATAAACCGGTAAGGAAATTCTCTGCAAAAAGCAACCAGATCGGAAAAGGAAAATTCCAGTTTAAAATTCCGGATGTTGAATGGGGAACCTATTATATTCAGATTACAGATGTAGAAAGCGGACATCAGAGCGGTATCCTTGCATACTTTGATAGCTACGGAGAAAATGCGCGCAGCAGAGAGGGCAGTGATAAAGCGATGCTGCTGACTTTAAAAACAGATAAGGATTGCTACCAGCCGGGAGATGACATTGTAGTGAGTTTCCCTTCGACTTCTGATAGCCATGCGATCCTGGCGGTTGAAGCAAGTGGCGGAATATTAGAACATCATGAAATCAAGTGTAATGGTACGGAGACAAAGTTTAGTATCAAAGCGATTCGGGAAATGCAACCGAATGCCTATATCAGTGTAACCCTATTAAATCCTTACCATTCGAAAAATAATGATTTACCAATTCGCCTGTATGGTGTT
>JAVWBH010000288.1:0-3951 GCA_036649595.1 Bacteroidales bacterium | reverse complement strand
AATCGGCAAATGCCGTACGGATGCGGGGCGGTTCGGGACTACGCTCATTTCCGTCGCCAAAGCCGGCACTCATCGTTTTGGGAGGCCAGGCATACACCAGGGCTTTCCCTACATTCTGATACCAGGGATGCTGTAAAAAGTCAACTTTGGTCAGATGCGTAAACAAGCTCGGCACATAATACAATGTTTTTATATTTGCATCAAAATAGCCGGTACCGTTATGCCAGATGCCGTCGCGGTTGAATCCGGATGCGGGCGCGCGGGCAGTCCATAACTCATAACAATACTCCAGCATCTCTTTCGCTTTCGGATTTTTGTCATACAACAACAATCCCAATTGGAGCATTTCACGAAACCCGCACTGCCAAAAGTGATTATCGAAAATATGATTTTCTTCCCGACCCGTATCCTGCACCGAATGGTGTCCTTTTGCAATCTCCATCAGCACTTCCTCTATTTGCAAACGCTCCGCCGGACATAGCCGGTCGTAACACACATCATAGGTATGCGAAAAAAGAAGAATCAGATTCCCGCTATAGAAATCGTTTTTCAGCAACTGCTTATCCGGTGTATCTTCAAGCAGGAGACGCACAAATTCAATCATCTTATCCGCGTATACCTCATCTTCGGTAAGCAGATAAGCCTGATGCATGAAGTTGCACAGCAACCCCATCTCGCCCCCTTTCGTGTAAGGCGCATTGACGAAATTATAATTCGCATTCAGCCCCCTGTCCGCACGGTCGAGCAACTGGCTGTATTCGGGATGATTCGCCACATGGATACGAGCCCGGTCAAGCCCGTCATCCAAAAAGCAGAACAGCCGCGGATAACCGGCCGGTATATTCCTGAGCAATACATCGAAAGACGGAGTCGCAAACTGAGGAATATCCTCTGTAACCGTAAAACAGAATGTTTCGCTCCATTCTTCCTTTTCGCCCGACTTGCTAACCGAACGATAACGCCAATACCAGTTACCCGCAGCCAACACCTGATGCGGATTAAACATACACCAGGGTGACGGTTTGGATATCATCGTATTGTTTTCGGGAAATCCTTTATCCTGCGAAAGCGCGAATTGCAGATAATCCGATTTTTTTGCCGCTACCGGCACAAGCAAGGGAGAAGGATTCAAAAATAGTTTGTGTTCCGCCTGAGGATAAGGGGTATCACGCTCATTTTCATGCAGGCGTTTATAAGATGAAGTTGCCATCAGCTGCCCGATTACCAGACAAATAACAGAAATCGTCAGAAAAAGTCTTTTTCTCATTGTATAACTAAAGGGAAGAGAGTTATTTATTTTTTAATAAAGCGCTGTGTTGCGACAGCACCTCCGGAGATAATCGTTTTTACAAAATAACCGGCGGCCGGCAAATGGGATACATCTACGTGATCCGTTTTCGAAACGGAGGCTACACAGTGACCCAGGCTGTTATAAACTAAAATCTGCTCTACCGGACGATTACTTATAACACACAGCCGATTATCCTCCTGATTAAGCACAAGTGAGATTCCGTCCGTTTCAGAATCAGCCGCAGAAACAGAAGTAGCTCCTTTTTTTGTAACATATACATCCGAAAGCAGTACGTTATCACCACCGACGCCATTAAAGACATTCGACGTATAAATCCAACGAACATAACGTGTAGCCGTATTCAGCGAGAATCGATTTATCTGTGTCGCACCTTCGGTTCCGTCGATCGGAAGGGCTGTCTGCGTACTTTTATCATTTACCTGATCTACATACCGCACCAACGGCATCCATGCTACTCCATCTGCCGATTCTTCTACATCGAAAACAAGTCCGGTCAGCATCCCGTCTTTATTAAAATCTTCTCCGGAAATCTTGAACTCCAAAAAACCGGGCTCTTCGTTAAATCCGACTACCAGGCTATTTTTCTGATAACGCGGGTCAAAATCAAAAGATATACATGTTTGGTCAGCTTTATTCTTGTCATACAACAAACAGGCTCCCGCCCATCCGATCTCATCGGCGGTCCATTCCAAGCCTTTCTGTATCGGAAGGCTAAAAGGCAAAGAGGCAGGTTTAATTTCTTTCAGAAAGACACTTCCCAGACCATTTTGACAGTTTTTATCGGGCACTTCTATCGACAAGTGAATACCGCTCCAGTCGGCTGCCTCAAAAGAAACAGGTACGGTTGCTGACAAAAAAACGGCTACATCGGTTAAATCAGTTCCGGCAGGATAGATTCGCTCAATATCTGCAGGATAAGGAAATACAGTGTTTCCGAGCGGGCGAAGCAGACGCCCGGCCGCGGGTACGGCAGCTTCTAATGTTTCTCCTTGTTTGTTTTTCACAAGCACGTTTTCAATACGTCCTTGCGCAAAGCCCGGTAATGATACCAGGGTAGCAATGGTGATCAGAAAAAAGTTCTTCATTATCATATAAATTTGTAGAATGATTATTGACGACAAATTTATATGAGCACAGAGCGTAAGAACTTCGATTTTATTTTTTCGAACCGCATATTTCAATCGAATTAATATCATTTCTGTTTAAAACAATATCAATTTCGATTAAAAACACCAAGCTATAATATTGATAACAAACGCAATATAAAAAAAACAGAATAAGCCGTTCCGAAAAGATATTCTAAGAGAACCGTTTTCAGGAAGAAAATTGAGTAAACCACCCCATTGCTTTTTCACTGTAAGAGCGGGAGATCGGAATATCCGGTACATTATCTACATCCATTTGCAAATACATCCCGTTTTTCTCACGGCGAATCACCTTTACCTGATCGAAGTTAACCATAAAAGAACGGTGGCAACGCATTATATGGGTATCCTTGAGCATGGATTCCATATTTTTCAAGGAGTTGCGCAGCATATATTTGGCTACATTGCCTTTACTATAATACCAAATCAGAATATAATTATCGGCCGATTCGATATATAACAACCCTTCTTTCTTAACAGAAAACCGCAACTCTCCTTTTTCATCATAAAAATTGAGGATAGAGCCGGCCTGTTGCGGAATATTATTATTCTCTTCCAGCAATTCAAGTTTTCGCACAGTATCCTGCCATGAGAAATAAAGCCACAAGACGGAATAAGGCAATAAGAGCACCAAACTGGTATTGATAATCGAACTCTTAAAAGTAAGCCATAATTCACGTTCGGGATTCAGCTTAAGGGTATAGAGGGTATAAAATACAGACATGGCCAGAATCTCAATCAAAACCCAGAATGCATAAAGTGCATACGAAATAGTATGTTTCCGCGTACGGTAATACATAATAATCCGACTGATTACGACCACAAGAACACCTGTGAGAATAATCAGACTTGAAAAAAAGAAAAATTTAGTCTGAGATACATTGTACCAACTCTCCGAACTGAACGGTTTATAAATATTGATAAACACCAGAGCGAAGGCTGCGGTCAGCAAGACCATTTTAATCAGATTTTTCTTTTCGTAGAGATAAGCCGGTATTTTTACTTTAAAAAAATTCATATCATGCAGTTTACATAACAAAATTAAAACTCTTTTCTTATTATCCTGCCCCTTTACATCACCTTTTTAAAGGATATTACTTCATCCCAAAGGCCCGGCAAGCCATTTTATTCGCCCCTAAATACGGTTTTTTACCCCATAATCCGGTTTTATATCCCTGCAACAGGCTATAAATACCTTTGATTTGCAAAGCTGGGCCGCACAGTGTTTCTTTGTGTCAATACTTTTTAATTCCGTTATATAATAACATTAAAGCCGCCTCCTGAGTGATCAGTGGGCGGCTTGCTTTTTATACCTATAATTGTATTTTTTCTTTCTATATCCGGAAAAAAAATGAGGCCGGATATCAGCCTGACAGGTTTAATAATCTGCCTGCTTCCGGAATGGCAAAATTTCGAAAAATTGAATTTCCATTTATTGAACAAAAAAAAGCGCTTAAAAATCTTTCGATCTTTAAGCGCTTTCGGTAGTTGCGG
>JAVWBH010000287.1:0-3955 GCA_036649595.1 Bacteroidales bacterium | reverse complement strand
GTAACGTAATCATCGAAAAGAAATTCGGTGCTCCTCACATTACAAAAGACGGTGTTTCGGTAGCAAAAGAAATTGAACTGGAAGATCCGTTTAAAAACATGGGTGCTCAGTTAGTGAAAGAGGTTGCTTCTAAAACCGGCGATGACGCGGGTGACGGAACAACAACTGCTACGGTTTTGGCACAGTCGATCGTAAATGTCGGTCTGAAAAATGTTACAGCCGGTGCTAACCCGATGGATTTGAAACGCGGTATCGATAAAGCTGTAACTACAGTGGTAGACGCTATTCGCAAACAAGCTGTAGAAGTAGGCGACGACTATACTAAGATTGAGAATGTAGCACGCATCTCTGCGAATAACGATGCTGAAATCGGATCTCTGATTGCAGAAGCAATGAAGAAAGTGAAGAAAGAAGGCGTTATTACAGTCGAAGAAGCTAAAGGTACAGAAACGTATGTGGATGTAGTAGAAGGTATGCAGTTCGACCGTGGTTATATCTCTCCTTACTTCGTTACCAACACAGAAAAAATGGAATGCGAGATGGAAAATCCGTATATCCTGATCTATGATAAGAAGATTTCAAACCTGAAAGAGATGCTTCCTATTCTTGAAGCTACTGTTCAGTCGGGTCGTCCGTTATTGATTATCGCTGAAGATGTTGATTCTGAAGCATTGGCTACATTAGTAGTGAACCGTTTGCGCGGATCTCTTAAAATCTGTGCTGTAAAAGCTCCTGGTTTTGGCGACCGTCGTAAAGAAATGTTGCAGGATATCGCAATTCTTACAGGAGGTATCGTAATTTCTGAGGAAACAGGATTGAGACTTGATACTACAACTGTAGATATGTTGGGTCGTGCCGAAAAAATTACGGTAAATAAAGAAACTACTACTATTGTGAATGGTGCAGGTTCTCATGAAAAAATCGCAGAACGTATCCATCAGATCAAAGCTCAGATTGAAACGACAACTTCTGATTATGATCGTGAGAAATTACAAGAACGTCTTGCTAAATTGGCAGGCGGGGTAGCGGTTCTATATGTAGGAGCAGCCTCTGAAGTTGAAATGAAAGAGAAAAAAGACCGTGTGGATGATGCATTGAGCGCTACACGCGCGGCTATCGCAGAAGGTATTGTTCCTGGTGGTGGTGTGGCTTACATCCGTGCTATTCCTGCTCTGGAAGGTATGAAAGGTGACAATGAAGACGAAACTACCGGGATTGAGATCATCAAGCGCGCTATTGAAGAACCAATGCGCCAGATTGTTGACAACGCGGGTAAAGAAGGTGCCGTGATTGTGCAGAAAGTAAAAGAAGGCCACGGTGACTTCGGATACAATGCTCGTACAGATGTTTACGAAAACTTTTTTGCCGTAGGTGTAATTGACCCGGCTAAAGTTACACGCGTAGCTCTTGAAAATGCAGCGTCGATTGCAGGTATGTTCCTGACTACCGAATGTGTGATTGCAGAGAAAAAAGAAGACGCTCCGGCTCCGGCAATGGCTCCGGGAATGGGCGGAATGGGCGGAATGATGTAATTATGACCCTAAATAGATAAAAATAGAACCGGACTCCTTTTAGGGTCCGGTTTTTTTGTTATACTTTTGCGCCCTGACTAGATAATCACCGGCGCGTCCGGAAACAATCATCAATTTCCTGGTAATGGAATGGCTTGACAGTTTATTAATTCACCACTCAGTAATTCAGGCAGTGGTTGTGCTATCGACGATAATCGCCTTAGGGCTTTCGTTGGGAAAGTTGAAAATTCTTGGCGTATCGCTGGGCGTCACTTTCGTGTTTTTTATCGGCATTCTTGCCGGACATCTCGGGCTTAGTATAGACCCGCAGATGTTGAGTTATGCAGAAAGTTTAGGCTTGATATTATTTGTCTATGCTCTCGGACTGCAAGTTGGACCATCCTTTTTTGCCTCTTTCTTTAAAGGGGGAATCAAACTAAACGGCCTGGCAATGGCTGTTGTGTTTGTGGGGACTGCCATGATGTTGGGATTTTATTTCCTGACAGATATCTCATTACCCGAAATGACCGGGATATTTTGTGGGGCGATTACCAATACTCCTGCATTGGGAGCTGCTCAACAAACCTTAAAGCAGATATCAGTCGATAACCCGATTGCACAGCCGGATTTGGCTCTGGGATGTGCGGTAACCTATCCGTTGGGGGTGATCGGGGTTATTTTGGGATTGATTTTTCTGCGTCGTTTTGCTTCTTCGGCCGAAGAACGCACGATCTCTTCCGATCATAAAAGTTCAAAAACATATATTGCCGGCTTTCAGGTGATCAATCCTGCTATCTATAACAGGCCGGTAAAAGAAATCGCTTCTTTTATTCCCAATAAATTTATCATTTCGCGTGTATGGCAGGACGGAAAGGTTATTATACCTACCTCCGAAACCATACTTACCGAAGGTGAGCGTATTCTTGTAATCGCAACCGAAGGTGATATTCGTGCCTTGACCGCTTTGTTTGGCGAGCAAGTAGGGGATGACTGGAATAAAGAGGATATCGACTGGAATGCATTGGACAGCCAGTTGATTTCACAGCGTATCCTTGTTACCCAGACCGAGATTAACGGAAAGAAAATATCTCAACTTCGTTTGCGTAACAAATATGGCGTGAATATTACCCGAATTTTCCGTTCCGGAATGAATTTGTTGGCAACTCCTGATCTGACATTGCAGCTGGGTGACCGCCTGACTGTCGTGGGAGAGAAAAATTCGATACAAGAGGTTGAAAAACTATTGGGTAATCGCATGAAGCGTCTGAATGAACCCAATCTGGTTGCTATCTTTATCGGTATTACATTTGGGTTGATTCTGGGGACAATCCCTTTTAGTGTACCGGGGATTTCTTTGCCGGTAAAATTAGGAATTGCCGGCGGACCGATCGTCATCGGTATTTTGATGGGAGCCTTCGGGCCGCGTTTTCATATTGTGACCTATACCACCCAAAGTGCGAACTTAATGTTGCGCGGAGTCGGGATCAGTATGTATCTTGCTTGTCTGGGCTTAGATGCCGGGGCTCACTTTTTCGAGACTGTATTTCGGACACAAGGATTAATCTGGGTAGGGATCGGTTTTGTATTGACCGTGCTGCCGGTTATATTGGTTGGGTTATATGCTTTGAAAATAAATAAAATAGATTACCCGACGGTATGCGGTATGTTATGCGGTAGTATGGCAAACCCAATGGCGCTTAATTACGCCAATGCGACTGTTGACGGCGATCAGCCTTCTGTATCCTATGCAACGGTATATCCGCTTTGTATGTTTGCAAGGGTAATTATCGCACAGCTTATATTGCTGATCTTTTTGTAAAGCAGGTTTCTGAAATATCAATAATTTAAAATACAACAGAGATTATTCCAACTGATAACAGCAGGAATAATCTCTGTTTTTTTATACTATTCATAGTCGATTGATCAAAATTTGTCGCATTCTTCTTCGATAGAGATATCTGTCTCAGATGTCTCTTCTTGTTCCAGATTTGCATTCTTAATAAAATCGATGGCTTCGATGAATCCGTCTCTGAATTTTTCAAAGTCTTCTTTGTACAGGAAGATTTTGTGTTTTTCGAATTGCACGTTTGGCTCATCCGGCCCTCCGGTTATTACTTTTTTGCTTTCCGTAATAGCAAGATAGAGCTCTTCTTTCTTGTTCTTCTTTACATCCAGGTAATAGATTCTTTTGCCCGCCTTGAGAGCCTTTGAAAAGATAATATCATTTTCTCTTTTTTCAGGGTACTCTTTTCTTTTATTATCTTCCATGTTTTAAATTATTGAAATAAAAGTCATTTAACTACTTTTTTATTACTTGTTCAAATTTGTGAAAAATAAATTTAATAACAAAGATAAAACCTATTTATTATTAAAAATAGGATAAAAAATATTATGAAGTGATTTTTACAGATAAAAACGTGTTGTAATCTTTTCTATACGGGTAA
>JAVWBH010000286.1:0-3960 GCA_036649595.1 Bacteroidales bacterium | reverse complement strand
GATCATGTAAATAAGGCTTTTATCTGGAGTATCGTATTAAACAGTGCTTTTTTACTGACTGAGTTTGTAATCGGGATCAGTAATAATTCATTGGCACTTTTATCTGATGCGGGTCACAATCTGGGAGATGTGTTCAGTTTGCTGCTTGCTTTGTTTGCATTTAAACTCATGAAGGTAAAACCTTCTTCCCGCTATACCTATGGTTATCGAAAAAGTACGGTACTCGTATCATTGATCAATGCCGGTATTTTATTGGTAACCGTAGGGATTATTCTGATAGAGAGTATCCGCAAAATCGCTCATCCGTCGCCTACCAACGGAGATACCATTGCAATCGTAGCGGGTATCGGTGTGCTTATTAACGGGTTTACCGCCTGGTTGTTTGTGAAAGATAAGAACAAAGATCTGAATGTAAAAGGAGCTTATCTGCATTTGGCCGCCGATGCATTGGTTTCGCTCGGCGTTGTGGTTTCGGGTATTGTAATCCGTTTTACCGGCTGGTATATCATTGACCCCATAATCGGAATTTTGATTGCCGTGGTAATTTTTGTGTCTACCTGGCAGCTGTTATCTCAGAGCATCCGCCTTTCGTTAGACGGAGTTCCGCCCGGCATTCATCTGGCCGAATTAAAAAAGGAACTTCTGGAAGAAGCTCCTTTTCTAAAAGATATCCATCATATCCATGTATGGGCTCTCAGTACCACTCAAGTTGCTTTTACCGCTCATGTGGTGGTCGTTAATCCCGAAAACTGGGAGTGCGACAAAAATAAACTGAAAGAGTTATTGAAGCATCATGGCATCAGCCATATAACGCTCGAATTAGAATCGGGTGCCATCTGTAATGATGAAGGGCCGAAACTATAATTATTCTCCGGTAATTTTTTCTTCTTCCTTTTTTCTTTTCTCTTTCGGTTGCTGCAAATAGTTGATATACGCACCGCTTACTAACGCGGTCGGCAATGCAAATACGATTAATCCTATCAAAGCCATCGACCCGGCCATCACTTTGCCCAACGGAGTGATGGGGTAAATATCTCCGTATCCGATAGACGTGAAAGTAATCACAGCCCACCAAAAGCCTTCTCCGATGGATGTGAACTTATCCGGCTGGGCCTGATTCTCGATATAATACATCAATACGGCGCTGATACTTACGATGATGGTAACGAAAGAAAGAGACGTCATCAATTCATACCGGATAGATGAAAGTACCACCTGGATAGTCCGGTAAGACTCCGAATAGCGGAATAATTTAAATATGATCATGATCCGTCCGAATTCTATCGCACTCCCCACAAACGCATCTCCACTAAAGAAATAGGGCACTGTAAAGGGCAGGATAGAGATAAAGTCTATGATACCCATAAATGATAAAATATATTTAAAACGGGCTCTCCACGCTTTTATATGCGGGTATAATCCGGGGGCACTGTACAAGCGCAGTGCGTATTCGATCGTAAAGATGAAGGCAGAAAAAAAGGCGATAATATAGAACAGGTGTCTATATGCCTTCATATCGGGATACGAGTTCAGGATTGTGGCCGCAATGCCGATAATGATCAGCAGACCGATTAGCCAGCGTACCGGTTTTAATGATAATATTTTTAATGCCAGGTGCATTCTCTTCTTATTGGAAAATAGCATGAATTATGGGGTTAAATCAATAAATAGTTTGCAGTTGCAAAAATAGCGTATCTGTTGGTAATCTAAACAAAAACTCAGAAAGTAAACCACGGATAAGGCTCGTTTACGAAATTAAGAGCTCTTGGCAGCCCGTCGCCCGGAATGACATCCAATACCGGTTCGACCGAAGGATTCGACGGATATTCTTTGCCGTTGAATTTCATGACATGATATTTCCCGCCGCTCATCATGAACAGGTTATCCCAGCCATTTGTCTTTTGGTTATCAATCACGATCGGATAGTCAACAACCGTGAACTGATTGATTTTATTCCCTTCATTATCCAGTAATAATACTGTGCAGCCGCCTGATCCGCAAAAATAAGGCCCGATTAATCCTACAAATATCTCTTTTTTTGAATCGCCGTTTAAGTCATATTCGAAAAAGATAAATTTTCGGCTCTCGGGCTGGATAAGGTCTTTGCCCAAATCCTCTTTGAAAAGATCTTTTAAAGTCAGCCGGACCAGGCTGGCCGTATTTTCATTCGACGAGTTGATGCCGTATTGATCTCCCGGAATATTGTCGGTTGTGTCGGGGTCGGCTGTAACGGCTTTAGCAGGTGTTGCGGGGATCTCGGAAGTTGTTTTCGATTCCGGAGCGGCAGATTCGCTCTGTCCTTTCTTATTGCCGGAAGTACAGGATAATGCACCTGTAATAAAAACACTCAGAAAAAAACAATTAAGGCATCTCATTTGAATTTGTTTTAGATGTTTATAATAGAAGATATAACGGGTTGGCGGGATGGCACTCATGAAGCGACTCCCTTCTCCGGATAAAACAGCCTTTTCGGTTGTTTTGTTTCGTAAACTTTCTCTATTTGGATGTGGGTTAGTTACTTATCTAAAAATGCATCTGTTTCATCCCCAATAAGCATCCTTATTATAGATTTTCTTATTCTTTGTAACGATGTTTCGCTCTCCTCTGTGTCGGAAGAAAAAATCAGAATAAAAGTACAGGATACGTATTATACGATAGAAAGCGACAGTAAAGTAAAAGGTATCTCTACCTATTCTGGTACCGGAGCGCTGATTGATACCAAATCGATCAACGACACTTCTTTTCAAATAGAAAAAAGGAAAGACGAAAATATGATTGTAATAATATCCTTTGAAACAGGAATGACTAAATCACTGAAACTGATGTAATAAAAAGATTAAACAAAAACAGATATCCTAAATTTGATATCCCCCCTTCATAACAACTCCCGGACAAACTGAATGGCCCGGGAGTGTAAAATATTTTTTTCAGATACGCATCAGATCTCGGTAAATATCAAACATAATATCAATATTTTCGCGTGATGCCGTTTGATTGATCGCAATATCTCCGACCCCTTTCAGCAGGGTGAAGTTGATGAATCCTGCATCGTTCTTTTTATCGTGGGTCATGTATTCGAAGAGTTCGTCATACTGTTTGCATGTGATAAAAAGAGGACCGTAGTTTTCGCGCACGAAATCGGCCGTTTGTTTCAGGTATTCAATAGGAAAGCCTGTCTGCCGATGCGACAAGATCAGTTCGCATACCAATCCCCAGGCAATCGCATAGCCATGCAATACCGGTTTATCCAGTTGCAGGCAATAGCTCTCGAAAGCATGTCCGGCGGTATGGCCGAGGTTGAGCGCTTTCCGGATCCCTTTTTCATAGGGATCGATCGTAACCACCTCTCTTTTAATATTTACTGATTCTTCGAGCAGATCCAGCAGAATATCGAAATCGCGTGAGTCCAGATCGTATGAAAGCAATCTGTCAAAATAGTCGGCAGAACTTAATAATCCATGCTTGAGCATCTCTGCATATCCTGACAGCAAGTTTTCCTTGTCTAATGTGATGAAGAACTCGGTCGATATCAATACGGCAAAAGCCGGCGCAAATGCCCCGATCTCATTTTTAAGTCCGTTGAAGTTGATTCCCGTTTTTCCTCCTACCGCCGCATCCACGGCACCTAATAACGAAGTGGGGATATTGATGAAGCGTATGCCCCGTTTGAATGAAGCAGCAGCAAATCCTCCCAGGTCGGTAATCATTCCTCCTCCCAGATTAATCATTACGGAATGGCGTGTAGCACCCGTCTCGCTCAATACCTGCCACACCCGGCTGATTGAATGCAGGTCTTTGACATGATCGCCTACCGGAATTGTGATTAACTCAAAAGCTTGTGTTGAGGTAAACGTATCAAGCAGCGGAAGACAGAATTTTGCCGTATGCTCATCTGTGAGCAGATACAATTTATCGAAATCGGTTTGTTCAATCAATGCTGATAATTGCTGATTGATATCG
>JAVWBH010000285.1:0-3985 GCA_036649595.1 Bacteroidales bacterium | reverse complement strand
TTCTGGATTAATGTTGCCCGGATTGACAATGCTGCCGGCGACCGCAATCTGGTAGCCCGCTTATGTGATTGTCTCTGATAATAAAAATAGGGAACGAAAATTAATCGTTCCCTATTTTATTCCTTAAAACGTAAAGACTCAACTTTAGAGAGTCGTGATCTTAATCGATCGATCTCTGTCTTTCTGATTCGTAAAGTCATTTCACAGTCCATATCAAAATACTGCGAAATAATTGTCGGAGTATCTTCCTTTACAATACGCATTACCTGATTCATGAAGGGGTATTCAAAAATAATCTGAATATCTTCTTCTACCAGACACTCTATAACCGTATTATTCCGTATCGCATCCGCAGCAGCTTCTCTATATGCTACAATTAATCCACTTGTACCCAACTTAATACCACCGAAGTAACGAATTACAACAACCAGTATATTTGTCAGCTCAAAAGAATTTATCTGACCTAAAATCGGCTTTCCGGCAGTTCCTGACGGCTCACCATTATCATTCGATCGAAATTCGGTTCGTTCATGTCCGATCATATACGCCCAACACACGTGGCGCGCATCATAATATTTTTTGGCATATATTTCAATCTGCTCCTTGGCATCTTCAACTGTATCTACAGGAATGGCAAATGAGATGAACTTGCTCATCTTCTCCTTATAGAGTCCTTCTGATAGTTCGGCTATGGTTTTATAAACGTCTTCCTGCATAATCATTCATCTGAGTATAATCACGGGACGACAGATTCTGTCTCCCCGTACAAAATTAAGAAATCCCCGCCACATAGCAAGAAAATTTGCTTATGGCGGGGATTTATAAAAAGGATTGTATCAATCTTATTAATTATCAGAACCAGCGTACATATGCAAAATCCTGACGATGCGGCAGATCCGGATTTTTCGGATACATACGGAATGCATATTTAAACATACCGGCATTCATCAATGTATAGTCAAGTTCATAGTAAGATACCGAACCCTCGGTACGCACCATTTTCATCTCCTCTACATTAAACAAATCAGCTTTTCCTTCTTTCATGTTTGTTACTACAAATTCGATTCCTACGCAGTTAGGCATATCTTTACGATCGATCGCTACACGAATCTTATATTGCTCACCAACATGAGGGTTAAGCTGTAATCCTTCAGGCACTTCTACCGACAACACATCGATATCATTCCATTTAGAAGCAATATTCTCTTTCCAGGCTGCCAGTTCTTTAGCCTTTTCAAAGTTATTGGCAACAAGCATTTTAGAACGTTTACTTTCTTTATTATAAAAACGATCATAATAATCATTCAACATACGCTTCATTGTAAAACGAGGCGCAATCTTAGCGATAGAATGCTTGATATACTGAACCCACTCCGGCGAATAACCTTTACTGTTTTTCGCAAAATAAAGCGGGATAATCTGATTTTCAAAAATAGAATAAATAGTTTCTGCATCCAGCTGATCCTGATGCGACTGATCCTGATAGGTCCGTTTATCTGTCAGAGCCCAACCGGCACCTTCCACATAACCCTCATACCACCAGCCATCAAGTACCGAGAAGTTCAACACCCCGTTCATTTCCGCCTTTTCGCCCGATGTACCTGAAGCCTCCAGCGGACGTGTAGGCGTATTCATCCAAACATCCACACCGGATACCAGGCGTTTAGCCACCTGCATATCGTAATTCTCAACAAAAATAATTTTCCCGAGAAATTCAGGACGACGAGAAATCTCTACAATTCGGCGAATCAACTCCTGACCACCACCGTCGGCAGGATGTGCTTTCCCGGCAAAAATAAACTGTACCGGCTGATTCGGATTATTTACCAGTTTGGCCAACCGATCCAAGTCAGTAAAAAGCAGATGTGCACGTTTATACGTTGCAAAACGGCGGGCAAACCCGACCAGCAATGCATTTGGATTAACCTTGTCGATCGTTTGAAGAATTTTAGCCGGATTTTCCTGCTTTTGACTCAATTTATCCTTGATTTCTCCTCGAATATAATTTACCAGTTTATTCTTTAACTCTCGCCGGATTTCCCAAATCTGCTCATCATCTACATAGTAAATGGCACTCCACATCTTTTCATTATCCTGACGTTGAATAAAATCAGGACCAAATAGTTTGCTGTACTCTTCTTTCCATTCAGAAGCTGCCCAAGTTGGCATATGTACTCCATTTGTCACATACCCGACATGTAGTTCATCTGCCGCATAACCTTTCCAGATCGGCTGGAACATATGTTGAGAAACTTTACCGTGGAGCCAACTTACACCATTTACCTCCTGGCATGTGTTACAGGCAAATACACTCATTGAAAATTTTTCATGAGAGTCCGGATTTTCACGTCCCAGATTCATCAGCTGCTGCCATGAAATTCCTAATTTGGCAGGGAACTGACCCATATATTTACCAAATAGAGATTCGTCAAAACTATCATGCCCGGCCGGCACAGGAGTATGCACCGTATATAAAGAAGATGCCCGTACTACCTCTAGCGCCTGTTCGAATGTCAGATTTTCACGTTGTATGTAATTTACCAGACGCTGCACGTTAATCAATGCCGCATGCCCTTCGTTACAATGATAGATATCTTTCTTAATACCCAGCTTATCAAGCATCAGAATACCACCGATACCCAACATATATTCTTGCTTCATTCGGTTTTCCCAGTCGCCGCCATACAACTGAAAAGTAATAGAGCGGTCGTATTCACTGTTTTGCTCTACATCGGTATCCATCAGATATAACGGAATCCGGCCAACATTTACACGCCAGATATTTGAATAAATGATCCGGTCATGAAATGGAACCTCAAGAATCACCGGACGCCCATTTTCATCCATTACCTGATCGATCGGAAGATGGTTGAAATTCTGAGCCTCATAATTAGCTTCCTGATTTCCATCGATCGTTAACGACTGTGTAAAATATCCATAACGATATAAGAATCCGACAGCTGTCATGCGTACGTTCGAATCACTGGCTTCTTTCAAATAATCTCCGGCCAATACACCTAAACCTCCAGAATAAATTTTCAGGCAATTCGCCAAACCATACTCCATCGAAAAATAAGCAATAGAAGGGCGTTCCTGATCGGGTGTTTCATTCAGATAGGCGTGAAAATCGCCACATACTTTTCCAACTTTACGCATCAGGTTTTGATCATTGACAATCTCTTCCATGCGCTCGTAACTAATCATTTCCAGCATTAAAACCGGATTACCGTTACTTTTTTTCCATTGAACCGGATCGATTTCGGAAAATAACTCAGTGGCTTCCGAATTCCATACCCACCAAAGATTCCTTGCCATATCCTCCAGACAAGACAACTCGGCTGGTAATTTTGATTTTACGGTAATATCACGCCAGATTGGCGTATTTGTGTTACTTACCTGAACTTTCATTTGTATATAATTTTATTTTTACATTAAAGTCAAATGCGCCATTTTTATACCTTTTATCAGGTATATAAACTTTAGGTGAGTTATGGCGATTTCATAGGATAATGTATTTGTTATTTTCAATTATTATTTATTTTTCTCATTACGCGAAGCTGCATTTCGTATAGCCTGATCATATGCTTCCTGATAATAGATGATAAAATTTTTCCATTCGGCACGCATAGCCAGCTCTTTTGCATGAGCTCGTATTTTCAACATCTCGCCGGGTGCCACCATTTCAAGATCTCGCAAGGTTATGGCTATTTCCCGGGCTACCTGATCGCTGTTCGAATCAGATCGATGAATTACTCTGACTCCCGAAAGGATACTACCTCCTACTCCTTCGGATTCACACCATTTACCGAAGCCGGATAAATCGGTAGTAATTGTCGGAACGCCAAAAGCAATACTTTCAAGCGGGGTATAACCCCATGGCTCGTAATAAGACGGGAATACCGTCGCATCCATGCCTATCAACAAATCATAATAAGAGATATTTAAAATACCGTCGTCTCCCTTTAGGTAAGACGGGATAAATATC
>JAVWBH010000284.1:1342-3989 GCA_036649595.1 Bacteroidales bacterium | reverse complement strand
CCTTTCTGCTGACAAAGATAATTCTATTCCAGGTAAATTACCTTTCGTTGTATCTACTATTCCTACGCACAATAGATATTCACCTTTTTGTAATTTTCCTGAAAGATTCACAGTTGTCATATAGGTATATGCTTTTCCCTTCACCCAATCTGCCGGTTCCACATTCATATCCACCTGGCTGTATTTTATCTCTTTCGTCACTGGGTCAAGCAAAGAAAAGCATACTTTATACTTATGGTTCCAATTCGGATGCCTGTTGGGTAAAACGCCCACTCCCCCGTTCAACCACTCGTGATTAATCAAAATACTTTTATTCGACTGCTCCACCTCGACTGTTCGAGGATACAGGCGATAGCCGCCATGTGTAATAAACCGCTGAACCTGATCCGGTAATTTTTCTATCCAAAATTTACATTGAAAGGGAACCCGTAAGTCTAACGTATTCGAGTGAGTGGCCAAGGCATCATCGACAGCTACGGTAAACGCTTCTGAAAAAGAATTCATTTTAAACCGTTTATCTTTCTTGAAAGCATCATAGGAGGTAGAGTCTTTATCCGCGAATGCAAACCAGTAACACCCCTCTCCAATATGAGCTTTCTTGGGAAACAGTTCATTCAAGTAGCCCCGCTCTTCATCATTTACCCAAAAGCTACCGATTCCATCTCTACGAGGTAAAAAGCCTAACCGATCGAACACCAAAGGTTTCATATACTTCCAATCTGCATAAGAAAAATTGACAACCGTCAATACCCGTTTAAAATTACGGGCATACTCGCTTGTTACTTTTTCTATTACATCTGGCAACTTTTCCTTATCTTTCAATGTGACACCATGGCCTTCTCCCCAGCGTCCCAGTCCATAAGCGTCGACGAAATCGACAATATCGGGATCATCATATTCTTTGGCAAAAGCAACGATAAAATTAGATAGCTTTTCCAGAAATACGGGATCATCGAAATAAGGCATTTTATCTTTGGGTCTGCTAAGAGGCGGTTCTAATGTGGAATGAGCACCTGTTTCATACACAAAATCGGGAACACCGTTATCAAAGAACACCCGGAATGCCAATTTCAATCCCCGATCTTTTGCTTTTTGGATATAAGCCTTGTACTCTTCATTATAAAGCCAAGCATATTTACCCTCCTCCGGTTCCAGGACATTCCACAAGACACGAATATACAAGATATTTGCATATTGATGCGCCTGTACTTCATCCATCTCTTGCCAAAACTTAACCGGATCATACCACTTCCGGTGTGATTCGTTAAACGACCATCCCTCTTCATACATCACCCACCCCATAGCCGGATTACGCAAAATAGATAATGTATCCGGTTCGTAAACAACCGTCATTTTTTTCACGGTCGATGTACATCCAGACAGAAGACATATACAAAAAAGAATACAGATATATTTATTCATGATACGTAGTTTTATAAAAACCGGAAGTGTGCTAAAAGTAATAAATAACACACCTCCAAGTCTTTTCTTTTATTATTTAGTATCCCGTATTTTGAATAATCTGACCTTTACCTTCATTAATTACAGACTGCGGTAATGGTATACGGTGATAATTTTCATTCACCAAAGTCGTTTGTCCAGCAATAGCGCATTTCTTTTTAATTGCAGCTACATACGATCCGTCCCGGATCAAATCTTGACGGCGGCAACCTTCATAATACAATTCATGACCACGTTCGAGTAATAGCTTATCTAGGAAGTCACGCGTATTCTTAAAGTCAGCCACAACGTAAGCGGTCAGACCGGCTCTTGTCCGAACTCCGTTCAGTAGATCGACAGCTTCCTGTGTCACAGCATTTCCATTGCGGACAATCGCTTCAGACAGCAGGGTCAACGCATCTGCATAACGATAAATGATATAATCAATCTCGTTATCTTCACCGGTTGTACCCTTGTCTATCTCATATTTAAAAGGAGCGGCACCATAAAGTAAGAAACCGTTATTTTTCTTATCGATCTCTTCACTGTGTTCTTTTCCCTTAGTTCCGGTATAAGCACTGATAATCGTTTTCAAACGATTATCACCATCTTCAAAGGTATGGAAGAAGTCCCATGATATTTTATAGCCATTCCATTTCACGACTCCGGCAGGATCTGTCGGATAGTCGCTAGGTAAAACGTGCGGATGCCATTTATGAGTCTGAGTTCCGCGTAGACAGTTGACAGCCCATATCGTTTCTGCATGCTTTTCGTTGGCCAGCGTAAAAATGTCTGCATAATTCGGAACCAACTTATAGCCATATTCCGTCTTAGTCAATTCACGTCCCATTTCTTCTGCTTTAGACCACTGCTTGGTTTGCATATAGAATTTTAACAGAACCATATTGCATAACCCTTTGGTGAAACGTCCATAATCAGTATCTCCCTTTTTATAGTTATAAGGCAACACGTCGGCCGCTTTTTTCAATTCTGTCACGATAAAATCCTGCATCTCCTCTTCCGATAAACGGGGAATAATCTTTTCTTCCAACGGGTTCTTCAGCGTTTCAATATCAGCAATTGGAATAGGCCCGTACAAATCATACATACAGAAGGCCAGCCAACCGCGTGCGCAATGCAGTTCGGCTAAATACTGATTCTTCGCATCTTCTGCCAAAGTCATGTTTTCGATACGATCGATCGTCAT
>JAVWBH010000284.1:0-1332 GCA_036649595.1 Bacteroidales bacterium | reverse complement strand
GGTTATCTTTCCCATGAACTTAGCCCAGCGCCAGTGGTTGTTGTTATAGTTATTATCAACCTCCCAGCGATTATACAGAATAGGTTGCCAACCGCGCCAAGTACATTCTCCATAATCAGACATCAAATCGGATACCAGCAAAACACCTGTCGCAATATTGAACATACCGCCATACCCGTTATTCTGAAATACACCATAAGCATTTGCCGTCACCAGCGCTTCAGCATCACTCTCTGTTGTCGGGAATATACCGGCATTGATCGAGTTGTACACCTCCGATTCCAACTTACAACTGTTAAATCCAACTAGGGTAGCCATTGCTCCCCCTATTATATAATATTTCAAACTTCTCATATACTTAATTCAATTAAAAAGTTACATCGACTCCAAAGCTAAAACTTGTTACATTCGGATATGAATACTGATGTCCCTCTGTTTCGGGATCTATCCCTGTCCAATTTGTCAGGATGAAAGGATTATTGACATCGGCATATACACGAATACTGTTCATGATCTTTTTAGAAACAGGGATCGTATATCCTAATGTTATATTACGACAACGAAGATAAGAGATTTTTTTATGTATATAATTGCCCATTCCCCGATCACCGGCATCTAAAACATTCGGATATGCTCCTCCTTGATTTTCATGAGACCAAGTATTCATATATCCTTTAGAAACATTTCGACCCTGATTGATCTGATATCCTAAAGTTGCCCATGAGTCATAATAACTTCCGCCTTTCCATTTATTAACCTCTCCATAGAAATATATATTGAAGTCTAAATTCTTATATCGTAACGTGTTATTAAAACCGAACAGGAAAGCCGGATCTTGTGTCCCTATCATTATTTTATCCTCATCATTCAACACACCGTCGTTGTTACGGTCGATCAATTTTACCTGCCCTGGTAATAATGCCGGCTGATGCTCCGGAGCCTTTTCACCCGCTTGCAAAAGACCATCGGATTCAAATAAGAAAATCGAACGAATAGGGTCGTCTACACTTTGATAAGCTGCCGGTTTCCAGTTCGGATCACGTTCTTTCCAACGGTCACGATACAAAGACAAAGTCACATCGGTATTCCAAGTCCAATCCTGGTTGCTTATATTAACCGTATTCAATGTAAATTCAAAACCCTGACTCTGGGTTTTACCAATATTACCGGCTATTTTAGAAATCTCATTATATGAAGGCAGTGGTTTCTCTTTCACCAACAAATCGGAAATCGTGCGGTTAAAATATTCCAACGTAGTTGAAATACGATTATTGATAAAACCTAAATCCAAACCGATATTAAACTCACTGGTTGTTTCCCATGTCAACGCCG
>JAVWBH010000283.1:0-4003 GCA_036649595.1 Bacteroidales bacterium | reverse complement strand
ATCCACTCACGTGTTTCATGAATATGATTGCCTGTAGAAAGATCCATCAAGGTATCTCCTCCCCAGCGACAACTCCATACCGCCTTTTCAACTTCTTCTTCGATGCCGGAAGACATTGCCGAATTGCCGATATTTGTATTGATCTTAACCAGGAAGTTCCGCCCGATAATCATAGGTTCAGCTTCAGGATGATTTATATTAGCCGGAATAATGGCTCGCCCGGCAGCAATTTCACTCCGCACAAACTCAGGAGTAATATGAGAATCTAACCCCAACTCTTGCAAATTCTGATTCTCACGTATCGCAACATATTCCATTTCAGGAGTAATGACACCTTGCCGGGCATAATACAATTGCGTAATATTTCTATTTTCTTTTGCCCGATAAGGTAAATGTAAATTCTCAAAACGGATCTGATCTAATGAGCTGTCTTGTAACCGGGATTTACCGTAATCGGAAGATATTTCATTGAGTTGCTCAATATCGGCCGACTCTTTGATCCAAAATTCCCGTAGGCGCGGCAATCCTTTGCGCAAATCAATATCTGTATTCGGATCTGTATAAGGGCCACTGGTATCATACACGCAGATAGAGCCGTTTGAATAATGTTTTTTCTTTCCGGCTTCAATTTTTACGGTATCTGTCAAAGAGATACGACGCATTGCCACTTTAACCGGATGAAGAACTCCGTCTACATATATTTTTTCTGAATTAGGGAAAGGATGACGTGTTACACGGTCTAATTTCATAGTTATAGTGATTAGAAGTTTAAAAAAGAGGTTAATGGGCTACTGGCTTCTGCATATTTCATTTGAGCAGGAAGCCCCGATTCATATGCCATGCGACCTGATTCTACAGCCATTTTAAAAGCGGTAGCCATTGCAACCGGATCTCCGGCTACTGCAACGGCCGTATTTACCAGTACGGCGTCGGCACCTAACTCCATCGCCTCTGCTGCATGAGACGGAGCACCGATACCGGCATCTACAACGACCGGCACATTACTTTGCTCGATAATAATTTGTAAAAATTCGCGCGTTACTAACCCTTTGTTGGTTCCGATCGGTGCGCCTAAAGGCATCACAGCAGCTGCCCCGACCTCTTCCAAACGCTTACAAAGTACCGGATCTGCCGGGATATAAGGCAAAACGATAAATCCTTCTTTCACCAATACTTCTGTTGCTTTTAACGTTTCTACCGGATCCGGTAATAAATAGCGCGGATCAGGATGGATTTCTAATTTCAACCAATTGGTTCCAAAAGCTTCGCGGGCAAGTTGTGCTGCAAAAACAGCTTCCTGGGCATTACGAACACCCGATGTATTGGGTAATAAGCCGATCCCGTCATGCGAAATATGAGAAAGCATGGAGTCTTCAGCCTCATCCAAATGGATTCGTTTCATAGCAACTGTAACTAATTCACTTCCGGATGCTAAAATTGCTTTTTCCATTAATTGATTAGAACTGAATTTACCGGTTCCCAGAAATAGTCGGGAAGAGAATTCTCTCCCTGCAATAATTAATTTCTTCATTTTATATATTTCAAATATTATAATCTGCTTATAAATTACCTTCTATTCTCTTATCAGTAAGCAATGTGATAATTTCCCGAACTTCACGAACAGGATCAACTGCACTTAAAATAGCGGATGATAAAGCAATTCCATTCGCCCCCGTTTGTCGGATAGCAGAAATATCATCTTTACGGATGCCCCCGATAGCAACCACCGGAAGAGTATATCCCTTTTCTCTGCATTTTTCGAAAATCCGGCTATACCCGTCTAATCCGAGAATCGGACTTAATTGTTTCTTTGTCCGGGTAAAACGGAATGGGCCGAGGCCGATATAATCTACCTTTTTAATCAGATATTCTATATCTTCAAAAGTGTTTGCCGTACCGCCTATTATTTTAGAAGGGCCCAGAATTTCACGAGCTTGCACGGGATCCATATCATTCTTTCCAAGATGCACGCCGTCCAGATCAGCTTCCAAACAAATATCCACATGATCATCAATTAAAAGAGTTGCCTGATAGTTCCAGCACATTTCTTTAAGAATCACTGCCGTTTTCAGAATTTCGCTTTTCCCGGCATCCTTCATCCGGAGCTGAATCCATTTGCAGCCGCCTTTTAGAACCTGAGAAACACCTTCGATCGTATCATAGCGATCATTCGTATGAGTAATAAATTGTAACATGTTAATAAGAATCGGTTTGTTGTTTTAATCGTAAAAAATGCGCCTTAAACTTTTCTATATCCGGATCTGATAAATAAGGGTGCCAAAGGGTGCCCAATACCGCGACTCCGCCAAAACGAAGTCCGGAAACCGTTGTTAGCCGGGACTCGTCAATTCCGCCAAGAGCAATCACCTTTTCATCTATAATACCCGATGCCGAGGCATTCTGTAACTCTTTCGCCGAAAATGCGCCCGAATAATTTTTTTTCGAGATACTATTGAAAACCGGGCTTAGAAATACGTATCCTTTCACGCGGTCTCTGAACGCTGATACTTCATTAAATGAATGGCAAGAGCAGCTGAAGAAGGTCAATCCTTCAGATTTCTCTTTATTGCGTACATTATAATGAATTCCGGCTAACTGATATTCGTTTGCCAGCTCGTAATGATCATGTAAAATAATCCGCGAATGCCATTGGGCCGGAATTGAATTAAGCAACGTAGCCATTTCTGCGATCGTACTTTCCGGCTTCCGGAGATGCAAATAAGCCAAGCCGCACTCCAACAGGGAGGTTAACAACCGTCCCTCGTCAGGCAGATATTCGGGATAGGTAATAACGATCAACTTCATCCTCCACAGGCTGCCTTAATGATTAAAACAGAATCATGTTCTTTCAGAAACGTCTCATTCCAAAAAGTTCGTTGTATCACTTTCTGGTTAATCGCTACGGCAATACCTGCCGAGGGCTGATTTAATAGAGATAATAATTCTGATAAAGTGATATTATCAGCAACTTCTTTTTGCTGATTATTCATGTAGATTTGTATCATCGTAAAACGGCATTAATTGTTTTGGATTAAAGAAATGATTTACAGGCCCATGCCCCGCTCCTACATACACGCCTTCTCCTGCTTTGAGGGCATTCGTTATGTACTCCTTTGCAGCTTCGACAGCTTCTCGTATCGGATATTTTAATGCCATGAATGCGGCAATCGCCGAAGAAAGCGTACAGCCGGTACCATGCGTATTTAGGGTAGGAATCGTAGGTGATGAAAAAAATACTGGACTGCAGCCTGACTGCATGAGAATATCTGTTTTTTGAGCATCTTGAAAATGCCCACCTTTCATGAGTACCGCTTTACATCCGCGTGATAACAATATTTCGCCGGCTTTTAATAAAGAGTCGGTCGAGTCAATAGGTATACCCGCCAAGATACTCGCTTCATGAATATTAGGGGTCAATAAAGTAGTAACCGGGAATAACTCGGACTCCATAACCTGAATCGTTTCCTCGCGAATAAGCGAATCTCCGCTGGTAGCAACCATTACTGGATCAGTAATAACAATAGGGATAGCGTATTTCCGAATAATCTGTGAGACAATCCGAACAGTTTCCGGAGCATGCAGCATACCTAATTTACAGGCATCGACATGAATATCCGAACAAACAGCATCACACTGAGATTCTATAATATCTGAATATACTGGTTGAATGGCGCGTACTCCTATTGTATTTTGTGCTGTAATTGCAGTAATCACCGAAGTACCGAATACGCCTAAGGAAGAAAATGTTTTAAGATCGGCCTGAATACCGGCGCCACCTCCGCTATCGGAACCGGCTATTGTCAGAGCAGTAGGATAATACTTCTGTTTCATTAAAAAATATACTATGAAACAAGAAGATACTTTTCACCGGGCGATGAAAAATAGCAAAAGAATAACAATCCCTCCGGCGGTACTAACCGCGTCAGGTTCATAGGGTATGATCTCAGCTCTTCCTGAAAGAAAAGCACCCCCTTGTTTCTGATTTGCGACAAATGAACAAAAG
>JAVWBH010000282.1:0-4005 GCA_036649595.1 Bacteroidales bacterium | reverse complement strand
TGCAATCGGAATGGCTGATACTTCCGAAAAACTGCTTGAATCAAAAATGATTTATCACCTCGGAATGGAAGAGGAGGTGCCAAACAAACCGGAGGAGCATCCGATCCGCTTATTCGAAAACAATTGTTATAATAATGTGATTTTACCTTTTTCACGTCATTACGAAGGTGTACGTGAATATCCGCTGATAAATATTGAAGACGGTGCTCATTCTACGCTCGTGCATCAATTGGCTTTGCATGTGGTGTTTAATCGTCCGATCAGTGTGTATAACGATTTTGTTGATGCAATAGAGCCTCAGAAGAAAATAGCCTACAACTTTGTAAAGGAACTTCCTTCTCAATGGAGTGAGATGAGGGTGATCGAAGGGAAGTTGGGGCGTTATGTGGTCGTAGCGCGTAAAGATGCAGGATCTAATAACTGGTTTGTCGGAGGGATTACCGACGGCTCTTCGCGCGAGATCAGCGTATCGTTCGACTTTCTGGATAAGGATAAATTGTATAAGGGTATATTTTATGAGGATAAGCCGGATGCCGACTGGCTTGAGCGGCCCAATAATTATATGATTGAAGAAGCCTTTGTGCGTAAAGACAATACTTTCTTCTTTAATCTGGGGTATGGTGGCGGATTTGCTTTAATCTTACGCGAGGTTAAACATCCATAAGCTGTTTTACTTCTTTCTTTAATATTTCAATCAAAGCCGGATGAGCCGTATAGGGGTTCGACGCAAGTATAAGGGTACGGAATGCCTGTTCGTCAAGAATAGGCCGTACCCGTTTTTTTTGCTCTTCACTCAGGTAGGGCAAGGTGATGCCGGGTATAATCGTTACTCCTTTTAATGATTGGGTAACCCGGAGTAGTGTTTCGATAGAGCCGCTTTCGATCTTGAGCATACGCTCTTCTTTCAGGCGTGTGGCGCATAAGCTTACAATCTGCTTGCGTAAGCAATGCCCTTCGTTTAATAATAATAGTTTGTCCGGGCGTATATCGCTTATGTTGATTTCGGCAAGATTACAGAGGTCGTTTCCCTCGGGGATATATGCAAAAAACGGGTCTCTGCATAATTCGGTTTGCTGCAGATGGTCGGGGCTAAACCCTTCGGCAAGGATGCCTGCGTCAAATTCGTTTCGTAAAATCCGGCTGTTGATATCGTCGGTTATCGTTTCGTAGATATATAGATTCACCTGCGGGTATTTTTGCTGGAATATTTCGCTGATCCGGTGTACCAGATAGGGGGCGATGGTTGGGATGATGCCCAGATGTAAATCGCCGCTTACCTCATGGCGAATCTCTTTTGCCCGCTCTTTTACTTTTTCAAAAGCCGACAATGCGATGCGCGCCTGTTGCAAAATCTGCTCTCCTGCCGGTGTGAGTGTGGTTTTTTTATTACTGCGTACAACTAAGATAGTGCCTAACTCTTCTTCCAGATGCTTTATTTGCGCACTTAATGACGGTTGAGTGACAAAGCACTTTTCTGCTGCTACCGAGAAGCTGCCATAGGTGGAAAGGGCTACCAGATATTCTAATTGAACGATTGTCATGCTGTTTGATATTGGGAACGGCCAAAGGTAAATTTTTATGTATAGTTTTAAACTATGACAGGATAGAAATTTCCGATTTGTTTGCTGAAAATAAATAATTTATGTTTGTAGCACAAAAGAAAAATAACTTATTAAAATATATTCAGATGAAATCAATCAAAGGTACACAAACGGAAAAAAATTTAATGATATCTTTTGCCGGCGAAAGCCAGGCCCGTATGCGTTATACTTATTTTGCAAGTGCTGCCAAAAAAGAGGGTTTTGAACAAATTGCGGCTATATTTCTCGAAACAGCAGATCAGGAAAAAGAGCACGCGAAGCGAATGTTTAAATATCTAGAGGGAGGCGAAGTCGAGATTACGGCCAAATATCCTGCCGGCGTTATCGGCCGTACGCTCGATAACCTGCAGGCTGCGGCTCATGGCGAGCATGAAGAATGGTCTATGGATTACCCGCATTTTGCTGATGTGGCCGAAGCCGAAGGTTTTCCGGCAATAGCCCAGATGTATCGTAATATTGCCGTCGCTGAGAAGGCGCATGAAGACCGCTATCTGGCGTTTGTCAGTAATCTGGAAACAGCGTCTCAATTTATCAAAGAAGACGAGGTGATCTGGCAATGCCGTAACTGTGGTTATATTCATGTCGGGAAAGAAGCTCCCGCTGCATGCCCTGCCTGTTTGCATCCACAGGCTTATTTTGAAGTGAAAAAAGAAAATTATTAATTGGCCATTAAATATCGGCACATAAAAAAGCGGATATGCTCTTGACGAGGATATCCGCTTTTCTGATATGTATCGTTTTTTTATTTAAACATCTGACCTGTTTTTCTGTTATAGTGTAAACCTTTAACACCTGTCAGTATGTTGTTTAATTCAGGAATTACGGATATATTACATCCGATCTCAGTTCATTTTCCGGTAGCGTTAACACTCACCGGCCTTTTCCTGGCTGTTATTTATCTTATCCGGAAGAAAGACCCGATGTTGAATATGTGTTCACGGGTGATTCTTATCCTGGCTGCCGTGAGCGCCTGGGTGGCAATTATAACTTCTTCTTTTACCCCCTCGCTGAGCGGAGAAGCTGCCACTATCCGTAATATACACCACGTATATGCCTTTTGGTTTACTTTTACGGTAACGGCTGCCGCGGTGATTTACCTTTTTATCCTACTTTATCATAAACCGTTGCCTGCCTGGGTAGGTTGGCTCGGATTTATCTTTTATGTCCTGGCGGGAGTATTTATTTCCTTTACGGGGTATTATGGCGGTTACATCGTATATAATATTTTACTATGATTTTTAGGTAGATTTCCATTCTGTGAATCGATGTGTCAGCGCGTTTGTAGATAAAAGTAATGGCAAAAAATGATAAATTAGAGAAGTAAAAGGACAATGACACTGAATAAACCGTAGTTTTGAGATCTGTTTTAAAAGATAAACGTATGCGACGTTATAATAACTGGAAAGTAAAAGCAGGAGAAGAATTGTCTGAGCTGGACAAAAAAGTACTCTCCTTTCAGGATAAAGGGGCGCTTACCCCGAGTAAAAAACTGATCAAAACACCAGAGCAGATCAATGGTATCCGACAAAGCGGTATCGTGAATACGGGTATTCTGGATATGTTGGAAAAAGAGATCCGCGCCGGTATATCAACGGCCGAAATAGATCGATTGGTTGAATCATACACCCGTGCACACGGAGCTATTCCGGCTCCTCTCAATTATGAAGGTTTTCCGAAAAGCTGTTGTGTCTCGATTAATGAAGTGGTTTGCCACGGCATCCCGTCTGAATCGCGGATTCTCAAAGACGGTGATATTGTTAATGTCGATGTGTCGACCATTCTGAATGGTTATTTCTCGGATGCTTCCCGTATGTATGTGATTGGAGAGGTATCTGAAGAGAAAGCGCGGCTGGTTCGCGTGGCGAAAGAGTGTCTTGAAATCGGAATGCAGGCTGCCCGTCCTTTTGGGTTTGTAGGTGATATCGGTTATGCGGTACAGCAACATGCCGAAAAAAATGGTTATTCGGTAGTGCGCGATTTGACAGGACACGGAATCGGATTGGCATTTCATGAGGCTCCCCAGGTGGATCATTTTGGAAAGCAGGGCACAGGGATGTTGTTGGTGCCGGGGATGGTGTTTACAATTGAACCGATGATTAACATGGGTGGATATCAGGTTGTCTTTGATCGTAAAGATGGCTGGACGGTAACGACAAAAGACGGTAAACCGTCTGCTCAATGGGAGCATACTTTCTTAATGACAGAAGACGGACTGGAGATTCTGACGCATTAAGACAAGCGGTTATATCGAATATATAAACATAAGGGAGTTCAGAAAAGTGACGCGAGCCCCAAAAGTTGGACAATTAATTATTGATTTATAGGTTAATGAGCCCGGTATTGTGCCGGGCTCATTTTATTTAACCTCCGTTTAATTCTTCTATTGTTATACGCCCAACTCTAT
>JAVWBH010000281.1:0-4011 GCA_036649595.1 Bacteroidales bacterium | reverse complement strand
GGATATCATTATGAAGAGATTGAAAACCTGTTGGGCGGCGAATATTTTCTGGAAGCATTGCCATTTGACCATGACGCCGATAAGCCGCTGAAAGTAGGGGATAAGGTAGGGTACAACTCTATTTCTGAAATCTTATGGGGAGGAGCTTTTTTACAGGCTGAGTATGTAACAGATCAATTTACGTCCTTCCTTTCTACTTCACTTACCTATCAGGCATACCGTAATCATGCATTGGATAAAGCTCCGGTAAATGGCTCGCAGATTTCATCTTGGAAGTCTTTCTTGCCGTGGAGCGTAAAAGGTGGTTTTAGCTGGAAGTTTACGCCCGAATTGAGTGCATTTGTAAATGGTGGTTATTTTACACGTGCTCCTTATTTCAATAATGTATATCAGAATTATACAGTATCTACTTATCCGGAAATAACGTATGAAAAAATCATCACGTTCGAAGGCGGATTGAATTACGTAGCTTCAAATTTCAATGCTACATTAAATTATTACCATACAAACTGGAATGATAAAGGAAATTCGAAGAAAGTAGGAAATAATTATGCCGTGTTCCGCGGTTTGGATGCATTGCATCAGGGTGTCGAACTGGAAGCAAATTATAAACCGGTAAAAGATCTTGAATTGCGGGGAATGTTCTCTTGGGGTAACTGGATATGGAATAATAATGCAAAATATACACTTTATAGTGAAGACCGCGAGGTAATCAGCCAGGATAATATCGCTTATATTAAAAATGTCCATGTTGGAAATGCCGCACAGATATCTGCTTCACTCGGAGTATCATGGGAAGTATTCCCTAACTTCAAAATCGGAGGCGACTGGATTTATTTCGGTAAGAACTATGCAGATTATGACCCGTCTTTGCGAACATCAGAAACCGGATCAGGCGACGTTTGGAAATTACCTGATTATTCAACTATCGATGTGCAAGCTAGTTATCGTATTAAAATCGGAGATCATCTTAATTTGTCATTCTTCTCTGTTGTAAACAACTTGTTGAATACATCTTATATTGCTGATGCGATGGATGGAAGTACACACGATGAATTTACCGGCCTGGTTTACTATGGTTTTGGAACGACTTGGTCGGCCGGTGTAAAAGTTTCATTTTGATCATCTTATAAATTGAAAAAACATGCGAATTAAAAATATACTCGGCTTAGTCGGTTTGTCTGTATTGTCATTGCAAGGATGCGATCCGATGCATGATATTGATAAAGCTTTGGATGCAAAAGAAGAAGCAGATAGAGACGGCGGAAATTCAAACATCCAGAAATCATTAAATTATACGCTGGCAGCAGCAGATTATGCAGCCATATCGAAAGCCGCGCTTGCCAATGCCAAAACTCCTGAAGATTCAACATTAGCTAAATCGGTAGCATCTAAGTTGGCCCTGAATCAATTTGTGAAGTCTTCAGAATATCTGCCGGCAATCATGAAAAGTAAATATCCGGGATTAGGAAAAGGTTCTTCGGTGATGGTTACATTGAATTATGTTACGGTATTACCCAAACTGGTTGATAATCTTAACGGAATAGCCAATTTTAAACTGACTAAAGAAGATTATCAGAATCCTTTGGTTGACTGGTTTACGCCTGAAAGAACACCCGGAAAGAATATCCCGGCTATTTTGGCTTCCCGCATTGAATCGCCTGTCGATCAGGAATTCCGGTTGGTGTTTTATAAATATTCTGAACAAGAGCCCGATATCGAATCGGCTGTTTCTCCTTTCTTTACAGAGGATTTTAATGAAGGATATGCAGATAAAGATGTTATTGGGTTAAGAGACTGGTCACAGTATAATATAAAAGGCCAATATACATGGCAGGCACGCCCTGCAACGGATGGATTTGGCGCCCAGTTTTCTTCTTTTAAATCAGGTGAAGAAAATGAATCATGGATGATCTCTCCGCAAATAAATCTGGATGGGATACCCGATGCGAAATTGTCTTTCGACGTAAAGTATTCTTATGCATCTAAAGGACACCAACCACTTACGGTAATGGTTTCGGATAATTATACTGCAGGTAATCCGCTTCTTGACGCTACCTGGACAGATATAACCTCTTTATTTTCTTATCCAAATGAGCCGAATACCACGATGCATCCGGCAGGAGACGCCTCTTTGGCTGGGTTTGCAGGTAAAAAGATATATGTTGCGTTTATTTACAAAGGTACCTCTGTCGGAGAGACTCCTCAGACTACAACGGTTTTATTGGATAATGTTTGTTTAAACCGGGTGCAGTTAACAGCTAAACCTAACGCTGAGGTAATTCCACAAAATGCCGTTTATCAATTTAGCGGAGGTAAATGGAATCTGTTTACTGCCGGCAAATTAGATGCAGAAGCTACCGGTAATACGGCTGTATATACCATGCAGGTTTCTGATTACAATGAAATGGGCGAAAGCGGCCCTGGGAAGAATGATAATTTTTCGTCTTCCTTGTTGCCGGCCAATTATTTACCGCAAATGCTTGCGCAGAAATATCCGTATGCACAGGTTGGTGATCAAAAAATCGTTGTTTATCAGTTCTATAACAAGACTGTGTCAAATGAAGCTGATTTGTATACACTTGACTCGATGCGTATTTGGAAACCTTTATCTGCACTCACTACTGTTAAAGAGCAATTCCTGAATATCGGAAAAGAGTGGGTTTTTGATCCGACACTTAAGATTACAATGGTGAGTGCCGATTATCAGGCAATCGTAAATTGGGTTCTTGAAAATAAAGGTGAGAAATGGCTGGAGCAAAAGTATCTTGAAAAGAAGAATTCCGAGATGTGGTGCGGGGCCTCTGCCTATTACTCGAATATGAATTTCACCATGGGATTACGCCGCTCTGCTGATGCAGATCCCGACGGAACATTGACCGGGCTGTCTGATGAATCGGCCATCGCACTTTTCCATGAGCGTATTAAAGAGGATGGTATTCCTGCCGTACTTCTTGCCCGATATCCGGATGCTCCTGCTATGACAAGCGGGGTTACTCAGTGTTATGAGGTTTCTTATCTGGTTTATCCGGAAAAAGCCTATTATATGATTAAATATGAAGGATTGGGTAACGGTCAGTTTAAGTATTTGGAAGGACCTGTTAAGCAGTAATATAAGTGAAAAAAAAGCCGTCTCAGATCGAGGCGGCTTTTTTTGTTTATTGATTTTCAGAAGAGGCTATGTAAGATGTAGAACAGCATAATTCCTGAAACGATAAACTTGATCCCGGTACCTAATAGAAATGTAAAAAATGATACGCAGGCTACCTTAAAAGCATGTGCCGCATCTTTATTGGCAATCATTTCTCCGATAAAAGCCCCGATAAAAGGACCAATGATCATACCGAAAGGGGGAAAGAAAAAAATACCAATAATCATTCCCGCTAAAGAGCCTTTTGCGGCAAAATCAGAACCTCCGAATTTTTTTGTCATCCAGGCCGGAGCTAAATAATCCATCAGGATTATCCCCAGTGTAATGATTGTGAAAGTCCACAGCACTGTCGGTGAATAATCTGCATAATCAGACCAATGCATCAAAAATAAACCGACCAAACTAAGAGGAGTACCCGGTAAAACCGGCAAAAACGCTCCCAATAAGCCTATCAAACCACAGCTGATGGCGAGAATTACCAGAAGGATGTCCATTCAATTAAATTTATGATGAGTGCCAAATATACGGATTCTTTCTATCTTTACATGAGATAAATAAAAAATCAGATGAAATATATAGGTGCACATGTCAGTATAGAGGGCGGCGTAAATAATGCTCCCGGAGCCGCAAATGAAATAGGTGCAAATGCTTTTGCCTTATTTACAAAAAATCAAAAAAGATGGGTTGCCAAACCTTTGTCAGAACGCGAAATTGCTGATTTTAAATCGAACATGCAGAAGTATGGTTTAAGTTCTGATTATGTCTTACCTCATGACAGCTATTTGATTAATCTGGGGAGTCCTAAAGAAGAAGGCTTACAGAAATCAAGAGATGCATTTCTCGATGAAATACAACGTTGT
>JAVWBH010000280.1:0-4033 GCA_036649595.1 Bacteroidales bacterium | reverse complement strand
GTTTGGGATTTTTTTATTAACTTGAATTTGGTAAATATATTAGTCTGATATAAGGAAGAAAAACCGTTTTTCCCGTTGGATTGCTCAGAAAGACGAAGATCAAATACAAGCGACCATTGATTGAGGCGGTTATTTGCGTTAAACCCGGCAACTCCGCTGAGATCTGCCTGATAATAGCTGCCTTTTGTAATTTGCACAGCTCCGTCGCCGGAGTCACAACCGGGAATTACATGGTGCGTTCCCGACAAAAGCAAGTCATTCCCGATTATGGCCTTTAATGGATTATCCGCCACATCGAAGGTAACTTTTAAAACAGGCTCCTGGGCTGAAAGATGAAATATACTAATTGTAAAAAAAAACAAGATTATTTTTTTCATGATAATAACATCTTTAATAATTAAGATTGCCAAATCAGCGCTTGATCGCTATATTATATCAAAGTAATAAAAAAAATACTAATAATCAATATACTAACGGATATATTTTCAATTTCAAAATTCCCGATCGATTAAAAATCGCGTCCTCCTCTCTCCTTTTTATTTCTCCCTATAGTGGGGTTCGCAACCGCTCCGCAGAGCGGTCTCTCCGGACGGTTTTTCAAACAGGGTATAGGAGCTTTTCTAACAAAGTATAGGGAACATAAAAAACACTTAAAACCAACTGTAAAGCAAACCTTTCGCTTTACAAAAAAACGAGGGCATGCTTTTAGCACGCCCTCTGAAAATCTGATTTACAGATAACTATTTTTTTAACTCAAAGTTAAATGCACCATTCATATCCTTTAGTCGGGTATCCTTCCTGCAGATGATAGCGATTTCATTTGTGCGGTTATTCGATAATTACTTTTGCCTGATAATTAGAATTACCCGATTCAATTGTGACAACATAGATTCCTTTCGGACAACCTTTATAGTTCCAATTATACTTTCCGGAATTAACCGTGTCCTGTTTCATTATTTTACCATTGATATCCGCAATTCTCAGTAACCCGTTTTTTGATTCAGGAAAAACGATATGCAACACAGAAACATCCTTTTCATTAAATACTGAGATATTATTAGCGGATGCAGTAATAAGCGAAGTAGCAAACGTAAGTTCATCGGATTCAGCCCAATTACTCCATTTGCGATTATCATCCCGGAAGCGGACACGGAAAAAGTATTTATAAGCAGGATCCAGATTATTCAACAATGTTTTCAAAGTCAGGATATCGACTGATTGATTTTTATCAACCGGAATATAATCTGTTGTTATACCATAAATATTACGGATGTCACGTATCGTATTTAAAATAACAGTTTCTTCGTTGTCTTTTCTTTTCAACAACTGAAATTGAGTGGAATACAATGCTCCGTCGCCTGCAAATGGTGCGCAGGAAAATGTCCAGCGATTATTTGTATGCTCCTTAAATGACAGATTTCGCGGTGTTTCAGGAATAGCCTGATCCAGTTTTCCATACCAATGGTCTACTTTTTCCGAATGAAGTTTATAGTCTGAGTTCCCCAGGCTATAGGTATCAAAAGTAAAACTCCGGTTTTCCAGATCAACCTCACCTATAATAAAACACCAATGATCTAAAGTTACGCTCATTTCGGGACGATCAACCTGTACGAGTCCCGACTTATTCCAGCGATCCAGATAACAGCCAGCGTTTCCATCACATAATAATATCATATCCCGCACGGCATTATCATTAACCGGCAAAGAAACCCCGCGCTCATATCCATGCGTATGACCGAAAGAGATTTGCTGGACTTTAGAATATTGTCTTAGCAACGGATACAATTGCTGAGAAACGTGCTCACCCATACCTTGTTCCCAAAGCTCGGATACCGGACATTCATGAACTAAACAGAATACCATATCAATATCAGAATCATTCTCGGCCTGATCCATCGTCTCTTTCAGCCAGGCAAGCTGTCGTTTATCCAGATCAGGCACTCTCTCATGCGCAATTGCGTTGAAATGGGTAGAATATGAGTTGAGCCCGACAAATAACACATTCTTAAAACGTTTTTTCCAATAACGTTTATAGTCAGGATGCCCCTCGGGCTGAGCGGAAACACGATCATTTAAAATATAATCATAAAAATAAGGATGCTCCTTTTCATGATTACCCGGAACGATTAACATCGGTATATGCGGAGATAGAACAGAGAATGGAATAAAGAGCAGACGCGTATAATCACCAATCGTCCCCCCGTCATCCGTAATATCTCCCGTATGCAGAATCATATCCAGACAATCATGGATATTCGGGCCATAGAGAGATTTCAGTTTATTTATTGCACTGTCTAATACGACAGCTGTCTTCCCGCTATTTCCATGAGAATCGCCCATGATCAGGAAACGGAGCTTTTTCTGATCTTTCTCTTCAGGCAATGTTTTAAATGTAAACACCTCCGAGTCGCCGGCTTTTCCCTTAATCTGATAATAATAAATCGTATTCGGCTGCAGATCAGACAAACATACGGTATGCCAGTTATAACCGGGAGCGATTTGTTTTGCCGATGATTTTTCCGAACTTCCTAATGCAGATGTAGTTCCATACACAATGGTATGAGGCACAATATCAGAATCATGCCATGATATGGTAGCCGTAGTCGAAGAAGGATCATACAAGAATGGATGCACCAACAAATATTTGCCGATAATAGCATGCCCGAAGCCCCCCAATGATTTCACTTTTTCATCAGAAAGACAGGTATCATAAAAAGATATTTCCGACACATCGATATCCCCGTCTTCACCATCATTGTCGGCAAACAACAATAATTTTTTTTCTATGGAAAAACGACCGTCAAGACTAATATCCTTATGACTTCCCGACGACACCAATACCCCGTCAATATAATAAGCGTATTTATTTGTTTTACAATCCATTACTATGGCTACCCGATACCATTCATTTCGTTTAAGGGTATGCGCACAATATCCCGTTGTATTCACGCCAATCTCTCCCGTACTCTTAACAAAACATTCCGCATCATTTGAATTCGACACATTCGTTTGATACAATGCGAAATAATCGCCTTTCCCGTTGGATTTTTCCGGCAAACGGATATCCAGAACAAGACTCCATTCATTCAGACAATTTTTAGGGCTCCAGCCGGAAGCTCCGGTAAGATCTGTCGCATAATAACCGCCCTTTTTTATTTGCATTGCCCCATCTTTCGAGGAAGTTCCGGCTACACGAATATGCGAACCGGTCAACGTGAGGGCATTTCCGGTTACCGCTTGCAAAGGATTATCCGGATCATCGAATGTTACCTGCAAAACAGGATTCTGGCCTATAACCGGAGACAGACAAAAGAGAAAGAGAATTTGAAAGAGTTTTTTCATGATAAAAGGATCTTTATTTATTATATAATACAAAAGGAAAATAAAATCCGCAGAAAAGATGATCCGCAATAATATGAAATAAAAAAGAATACAAAAGGAAAGAAATAAAATTACGAACAAAACAAAAATACAAAATAACATTATATAAAACAACATAACGAAAATCTACATTTAAGAAACAATATCAAACTACTCGTGAAAAATTCTTTCACACTCCTCTTTTTTGATTATTTTTGAACCCGAATTTCAAATCCAACATTTACGACTATGTTTTCAGGAATCGTTGAAGAAGCAGCGAAAATCGTCGATTTAAAACGCGATGGTGGCAACCTGCATATTACAATGGAGTGTTCGTTTACGAATGAACTTAAAATAGACCAAAGTATTGCCCATAATGGTGTTTGTCTGACCGTAGTAAACATGGATGGCAATCAATATACGGTAACAGCTATTCAAGAGACCCTTGACCGTTCGAACTTAGGCGTGTTACAAGTGGGCGACCTGGTTAACCTGGAGCGCAGTATGATGATGAACGGACGTTTAGACGGTCATATCGTACAGGGACATGTTGATCAGACTGCGACTTGCACTAAAGTAGAGGAAGCAGACGGCAGTCATTACTTTACATTCGAATATGAGTTTAATCCGGTTATGGCTAAACAGGGCTACATGACTGTTGAAAAAGGCTCTG
>JAVWBH010000279.1:0-4037 GCA_036649595.1 Bacteroidales bacterium | reverse complement strand
TGTGCGTTCGCCGGGTGAATTTAAAAAGGGACATCTTCCCAATGCTGTCAATCTGCCTTTGTTTGAGGATCATGAACGGGCGGAAATAGGAACACTCTACATACGACAATCGCGAGAGAAAGCAATTGAACGGGGGCTGGAACTTGTCGGGCCGAAAATGGTGCGCTTTATTCGTACAGTCAATCAATTAAAGAAATCTCTGAAACAGGAAAATCCTGTAATCGGTGTGTATTGTTGGCGAGGAGGAATGCGCAGTAATAGTATGGCATGGTTACTTCGCTTATACGGATTTCGTGTTTGCTTGTTACAAGGCGGTTATAAAGCCTATCGGGCCGGCTTACCGGCTTTACTGGAGCAATATGACTGGAAATTTATTCTGTTGGGCGGCTTGACCGGATGTGGAAAAACCGATGTTTTGAACCAAATGGCTGCGGCCGGACAACAGATTTTAGATCTCGAAGGATTGGCTAACCATCGGGGTTCTGCTTTCGGACATCTGGGGCAAGAAGATCAACCGACAACCGAAACTTTCGAAAACAGAATACATGACCGGTTACGCCTGTTTAATCCGGCTAATCCGGTTTGGATTGAGGCTGAAAGTCAGTTGATAGGTTCCGTGCACATTCCGAATCTTTTATTTGAGCGTATGAAGAAGGCGCCTATTTATGTTTACGAAATTCCTTTGCAGCAACGAATTGAGCGTTTATGTAAAGAGTACGGTCACTTTAATAAGACAGAGCTTAAAGAAGCTTTTGGAAAGATAACAAAAAGATTAGGGGTGGAGCGTGCCCGGATTGCAATGCAAATGATTGATGAGAATAAAATAGCGGAAGCTGCAGAGCTGGCATTATTTTATTATGACAAAAGTTATTCGCATTCATTGAAAGCTCAGAAAAATGATAATGCGAAAAAAGTTATCTTAACGGTAGATGATCCGGAGCAGGCTGCCCGGATATTAATAACTAATTTATATGCAAATAATTGATACACGGGGTAAGCTATGCCCCCAGCCGCTAATGATGACAAAGCGCGCGATTGAAGCTGCTCATGTTGGTGATGAGCTGACTGTTTTGACGAATAATGAGATTGCCTGTAGTAATCTGGCCGATTATCTGACAGAATTGGGTATTACCTTTACCTCTTCGTCGGATGGAAGTGAAAGTAAATTTCACTTCGTTATTCCGGAAACTTCTGATAAGCCCATTGCCTGCGACTGTATGCCGGAGGCATTAAAAGAAGGATATATCGTAGTGATAAAAAGCGATAAGATGGGAGAGGGGGATGAGGCACTTGGATCTTTATTATTGCGTGCCTTTATGAATAGCCTGATCGAAGCACCTCAACTCCCCCGCGCAATTATTATGTATAATAGCGGTGTGAAAATTGCAATTCGCCATACGGATACAGCTTTATCGTTAGAGAAATTAGAAGAAAAAGGAGTAACCGTAATTGCATGTGGCACTTGTGTTGATTTTTATGAAATCAAAGATCAACTGGCTGTAGGTATCATTAGCAATATGTATAAAATTACCGAGATGCTGACCGGCACATCTCATCTTATTTATCCATAAATTAAAAAATGAACAGATACTTTGATAATGGAAGCACAAGTTTTCCCAAGCCGGATTGTGTCAGTGCCGAAATTACGCGCTATCTGACTCATGTCGGGGGTACTTACGGACGGGCCGCTTATGGTCGTATTCTTGAAAGTACGTTAGTTATGGAGACGTGTCGGGATTTACTGGCCGCTAAAGCAGGCGTAGCGGATGCCGGGCATATCTGTTTTACCCAAAATGCAACCATGGCATCTAATACATTGTTGAACGGGTTGAATTTGAAAGGTGACGTCTGGGTATCGCCTCTGGAACACAATGCGGTTATGCGTCCGCTCTATCATCTGAAACAAAAGGGCCTGATCGGGATAAAAGTACTGCCCGCGCAGGCAGACGGCTATATTGACTGTAACAGAATGTCTGAGATCGACTTTACAAATACTTCTCTGATTATAGTAAATCACCAGAGTAATGTAAATGGGGTAGTTCAGCCTTTAAAGCAAATATGCCGCTTTGCAGGGGAAATACCGGTAATGGCCGATATCACACAATCTTTGGGTTCTGCAGAAGTTGCTTTAGATGATTGGGGGATCGCTTATGCTTGCTTTACGGGGCATAAAGGGTTATTGGGGCCCACCGGAACCGGCGGATTCTATTGTCGCTACCCTGATCGGCTCGATCCGTTTTTATATGGAGGAACCGGTAGTGCATCCGATTCATTTGATATGCCGGATTTTTATCCGGATCGTTTTGAAGCAGGAACACCTAATATGGCCGGGATTTTCGGATTGAAAGCAGCGCTGGATATGCCACCTGCCTGTAGCCACAATACTGTTGATTTTTTAGAATTGATAAATCGACTCCAGGAAATAAAAACGTTGACAATCTATAAGGCAGCCCGGGCAGATTATCAGGGGGAATTGTTTTCTGTTACATCTTCTGATTTATCGGTTGATGAACTCACCGACAGATTGTACCGCGAATTCGGAATAGAGGTGAGAGGCGGCTTGCAGTGTGCGCCACTGGCTCATCAGACCTTAGGTACTTTTCCGACCGGGACTGTACGAATTTCTTTATCGCCTTACCACACCAGACAAGACTTGCTGGGTTTGGCAGATGCCTTTTTTAAAATATGTAACCCGGCATGACAGATACAACGATGTGGATAGCCGTTTTCCTAAATACCCGTCAGGTAATAAAAGCGGACACACTCTGTAAAAGGGAAAACTACCCTTCACGGATCATTCCGGTTCCGACTAAGATATCATCGGAATGCGGAATGTGTATTGAAATAGAATATCATTTTCTCGAGCAGTTTACTGCATTGATGAAGGAAAATGAGATAGACGTAAAATTATATGCAAGAGATAAAATTTGACTTATTGTCTACCGTAGAATATGGAGGTTGTTCGGCTAAATTATCGCCGGACAAGCTCAGTGGTATTCTGGGGGAGATTCCTTTATTGAAGAATGCAAATATCCTGGTGGATATAGAAACCCATGATGATGCCGGTGTTTACCGACTGAATGATGAAACAGCACTGATTGTAACAACAGACTTTTTCCCTCCTGTTTGTTCGGACGCACATGTATTTGGAGAGATTGCTGCGGCCAACTCCTTAAGCGATGTATATGCCATGGGCGGAAAACCCCTGCTTACGCTGAATCTGAATATGTTTCCCTCTGCACAAGTTCCGTTGGAAGTATTAAAAGATATCTTATTAGGAGGGCAGATGAAAGTAAATGAAGCAGGCGCATTTACGATGGGAGGCCATACGATAGATGATTATCCTCCTAAATACGGATTGGCAGTTGTCGGAATTGTACATCCGGAGCAATTGATTACAAATGCGGGAGCCCGCGCAGGTCAGAAACTTATTTTGACAAAACCGTTGGGAACGGGTATTATTATTGCCGGCCAACGGATGGAGATAGCCGAAGCCGACGCGTATCAGGAAGCGCTCGGGCAGATGAAACTCTTGAACGACTACGGGATGGAGGTTATGCAGAAATATGGGGTAAAGGGTGCGACAGATATTACCGGATTTGGCTTACTCGGCCATGCTTTGAAAATGGCTCAGGCCAGTGGCGTTACCTTCCAGATAGAAAGCCAGCAATTGCCGGCATTACCTCAGACTGTCCGATTGCTGAAAGAAGGATGTATTCCGGGGGCAGCTTTTCGTAATTTGAATTTTGTACGCGATGAAATACATTTTTCACAGATGCTTTCGGCCGAATTGAAAATGCTGGCCTGTGATGCTCAGACATCCGGGGGATTATTAATGGCGGTTGATGCAGATAAGGCAGAGGCTGCTTTACAGGATTTGCAAAACTCGGGAAAACATCCTTTTGCACGAATTATAGGAGAAGTGCTTCCTCAAAGAAATAAATCGATTTACTACGCCTAATTAATGTAGGGGTGATAAAAATAAGGGTATATCCAAAGTTCTTATGTACTTTAGATATACCCTTGCTATTTGATAT
>JAVWBH010000278.1:1574-4040 GCA_036649595.1 Bacteroidales bacterium | reverse complement strand
GTATGCGTGCGTCGGGCTTCCCGTATTCCGGGCATCATCTGCAGAATATCGGATAAAGAAGTCGCAATGCATACCGGAATATCCGAAGAAACATTCGCTGCCCCGATAGCCGAATAGAATACACTCCTGCTGGAATAAACGGAGATTAAGTTTTTGCGCATTTCGGGCAAATGAAACTTATCAGGGGCAAGTGCTTTCTGATAATAAAAATATTTTCCGGCATGTAACCGGATCAGGGAGTCGCTCAGCGCTTGCTCGAAAGCTTTCGAAAATTGAGGGATCACACGCCGTTCGGTCTCTTCGAGTAAATCGGAAGAGAAATCAATATCAAAAACCTCAAGTAATCCTCCGCCCTCGGAGAAGATCCATTCTTCGAGGGTTTTCAGATAGCCCTTGGGGTCGCCTAACTGAAAATAAGGTATATGCATCGCCTTACACATTCCTTCATAAGTAAAAGGATGGGCGATGGGTGATGGATCAGTATTTTTTTTATTCAGTACCAGTAGTTTTATCGGATAATCAAGATTGGTAAGTGGTACTAAACTGCTTAACTCATTATAAATCGTATCTGAATCTATCACTACGATAACCGGCGTTTTTTTATTACCACCATTAAGCCCCAGCGCTTCAAATAAGATACCGCCTTTACTCTGTAATTCATACGACAGATGAATAGCCCGCTGACGAGAGGCCTTGATAAAGAAATTCCGAAAAATAAAACTGTTATATCCATGGCTGCATACCGGAAATGCCTGGTCTGTAAGCTCATTCAATAAAGTAGAAATTTGTCGGGCTAAAGAAGATCCGGGCTGATCCGATGCCACGATGGCATCTGTATTTTCCTGATGCAAGGTCATCATCGCCTGAGCGAAGTCCGAATTTTCTTTTTGATTTAGCGACGGCAGTAATTGCTTAAGCGTTTCTTTTATATCGCCCGAATAAACGCGCTTACGCTGTTGGGCATCTACCCCGTTTAAGAAATAAGGGGATATCTGAATGATTTCGGGCGTATCGGGAAACATGGCGTAGTTCTTTTCCGAATAATCGAGCAATAATACCAGCTCGCATTCCTGAATCGCCTTTATGGCACTTTTCTCGCTCCATTTGCCGTATATCCCCGCATCAAATCCGATCTGACTCCGTAGGGATGCCTTCACATCGGGCATATATACTACCGGACTCTTTACGGTATCTGCCAAACTTTTTATTTCGGCACCACAATCGTCACAATGTTCTCCACAAACAATCGTTAGCTTTGAAACCGCATTGATCAACTGCGCCAGTTCCGTTATTTCATCCTGTTGAGGAATAACCACAGGTGAGGTGTGATGGACTTTATAACGATGATTCTTATCATATTTCGTATCGCCGTTAAGTTTCCGATCAATAAGGAGCACCGAAACGCGTTTTTCGGCAATGGCATACTGTAAAGAATTGGCAATTCGAAAAGGACCGTTCTCGGGGTCTGAAACACGCTGAACAAAGAAATTGCAACTCCGAAGCAAAGAGATGGTCAGACCGACCTCCGAATCGTCTTCTCCGGTAAAGCAGATCACAAACAGCGGAATTCTGTTCCGGTTAATTTCCTGCAAAGCTGCCAGAGATTCTAAAATAACGGAAGCTACCGGCAATACGCATATCCCGGCATAGCCATTCATCAGGCCGTCGGCAGCGGCTGCTATCGCAATTCGTTGTGAATCTTTTATTTTATGGATTTTAGGGAGAGAAGAATCATGCCATCCAAAATAATTTGCATTGTCGGCATCCAATACCCAAATATGGTTGATGTTTGAGTTTCTGCATTCGGTGCCGATAATGGCGGATAAGTCGCATTTCATAAGATTCAAATATTCACAGTTGAAACATTTACCAGATAAGTTTAAAACACACTGTTTTTTTAAATGTTCAGCAACAATGGATTTCACAGGCTGGAAATAGAAAGGGGACAGAAAATCAACAGGAAATCGCTTCCGGAGGGGATTCTGGCGGATATATAACGATAAGATATTGGCTATGACACATATATATAGAAAGGTTAACATCATTTGATAATGATAATTTAGAGCATTTTATAAATGAATTTTTTCGTAAAATTACGGATATGCCTTCTGCCTTCTTTAAATTACTTCTTCGAGTACATCACTATCCGGAACAAACTGGTAAACAATCTGATACATATATATTCACCTAATTTTCTAAAACAAAATCAGTGCCTTTCTAAAATATCAGTTTTAGGTGCCAATCTGAATTCAAACCTTTTAAAGAAATGCTATGTTATCCTTTCGTGTTGCAGAACTTCATTTCTAACCTAAACTATTTTTACTTATGAGAAAGTTACTTTTTGGATTGCCGGCCTTATTATTGGGCTTTGCACTCTTTACCGGTTGTTCGGAAGAGAAAGATCCTGTTGCTGAAACAAACATGGATGTATCATTTCAGTTAAACCTGAATGATATGGTTTCGCGT
>JAVWBH010000278.1:0-1564 GCA_036649595.1 Bacteroidales bacterium | reverse complement strand
CGGAGGGGACGATGATGCTGAAATAGTTTGTCCGGAGCCGGATAACACAGCTTCCTGGTTTAAACCTGAAAAACACAGAGCACACATTGAAATGGAACTATTCGGAACAACTCCGGTTACATTCGACAATGTGAAACTGATTCGCAAACCTGACGGATCAATCGTTACTGACAAAATCATGATTACCAAACCGCAGGAAGGTGGTAAACATGTGTTGACAAAACTTTTGGTTATCGACGATGAAAATAACGTATTATTTTCGAGCGTTTGCAGTGGTAGCAAATTTGAATCTCATGTAATTCCAGAACATCTTATGCCGATGGATCTTGAATTCGAAGATGAATTGATTTCTTTCCAAAAACCAATTATTCCGGTATCAGTACTTTGTGCAGTATATGACGAAGCTCCTGATTTTGGTTTTGCCATCTGGGGATTGAACTTTGTAAAAGTTGTTTGTCTGGATTATGTTGTAAACATGCCGGAAAACCCATGTATGGAAAATACACAGGACATTGTTGGTTCAAGCGAAATTGAATTGATCAAAGTTATCAAGAAAGGCGAAAACATGGAAGATTACACAATGACTCATACAGGTGCTTCTTCCAATGGCCAGAAAGGAACTATTTGTTTCAATGACCAGGGAAATATTCCGGATGATCAGGAGATTTATACATTAAATCTTTACATCCCGAACAAAGCTAATTATAAAGTTAAAATCTCTGGTGTTCTTACATTGGATCAGCTTTATAATTATAAGAAATCAGGTTTCTGGGAAGTACCTGCAGGCTCACCAAGCGGCAATGGCGTTCTTCACTTCGACCTTTACAAAACATTATTGACAGAAGGTGGTGCTCAAGTTGAATATTCTTCTGAAGCAACTGAACCGTTTGCTTGGGATCTATTCGTTGAAAGCCCATGGACTTGTCCGTCTGAATGTGTTCCTTGCCCATCTGACGTACCTTTCTTGGAAGACTTCGCTACTTTCGAAATCGGACAGGGTACAGGACGTTGTGATTGGATCGCTCCTAAATGCAATATTTTGACAAATCCTTGTGGTTGGACCAGACTTCCAGGTGGTGCATTGGCATCTGTAGCCGGAACTTTGACTACACCAACTCATGAAATGAAAAAAGGAGAACATTTTTCAATCCTTATGAATCATATCGGTTGTGGTGAAGTACATGTTGTTTTAGTTGATAAAGACGGCGAAATCGTAGATCCTATTCTTGAAGCTCCTGAAAAAGGCGATAAATGCAAATATAAATTTATTGTTCCTTCAGATGGTTGCTATAGAATTCGTATCTATACTACAGATTGTCCGGTTGCTATGATTATTTATGATATGGACTATAAATGTCATAAACCAGAATAATCTTATTTCATAAAATAGAAATGGATGTTTTACAAATCGTAAAACATCCATTTTTTATTTTATCAATACGCTTTGATAATCTGGAGATATAAACACCTCAAATCATTTTGATTATTGCGGATTCCTTTCTCAACTCAATAAAACAAAAAAAGCCTGCCGAGCGAACTCGACAGGCTTCTGTAAAAACGGCGG
>JAVWBH010000277.1:0-4066 GCA_036649595.1 Bacteroidales bacterium | reverse complement strand
AAAAGAAATTCGGCGATAAAAAAGATCAGAACCTGGCTGGCGGATGGGGATTTCTGCCTGTGACAGAAGAATTAAATAATTTAATGTTGGCTCGTGGCGAAAAGGTGCGTTATGAAACAACCGTTTTAAAAACTACCGGCCTGGTTGATAAAGAGGGTAAAGCGTATAATGTAACATTAAGTAATGATACGCTTTATGCCGGGAATGAGGGCAGTCCGACAATTTATAACGGAAAGGCATATTCTCCTTCTGCCGAGTTGCTTCGTAATGTATACGGGGGCGATAAAAATATTATTGCTATCCGTTATGCCGATATTTTATTATTGGATGCAGAAGCGAAGATACAGACCGGGAAAAACGGAGATGACTCATTCAATATGGTGCGTCGCCGCGCAGGGATGGCTGAATTGAATAATGTTACTTTTGATCAGGTTTTGGAAGAGCGCTTCGTTGAACTTGCCTGCGAAAACGGAGAACGTTATTTCGATATGGTACGTACCGGCAAAGCGCTTACGGAATGGGGCGGACGCGGACAGGGATATACTGCCGAAAAGCGTTTTTACCCTATTCCTCAAGAGCAAATCGACTTGAATCCTAATCTGGGTAAATAAAAACATTTTAAATATTAGAAGAAAACACAAAGAGAGGAATCTTGTGTTTTCTTCTTTTTATATAATGCGTATCTTGCGCCTAATTAATGAATTACATGAAGATTACCTTACTATTTACTATGCTGGCAGTTCTTTTTGCCGGTTGTCAGAATACGACAGAATCATCTGTCCATAATCCCGAAAATACAGTATCTCGCCCTACTTCTTTTGCGTCAGATGATGAACTGTTAGATTATATACAGAAAGTCCATCTGAATTATATGTGGGAAGGAGCAGAAGTTACCTCCGGTTTAGCTCCCGAACGTATCCATCCCAATGGAATTTATCCGTCGAATGATCAGGATGTGATTACGATGGGCGGTTCTGGATTCGGACTAATGGGATTGATCGTTGGTGTCGAACGAGGTTTTATTGACCGTGCAAAAGCGGTTGAGCGTTTCCATAAAATTACCGACTACTTGTCTAAAGCGGATCGCTTTCATGGAGTTTGGCCTCACTGGCTGATTGGCCCGACGGGGAAGACCAAAGGATTCGGTACGAAAGATGATGGCGGTGACCTGGTGGAAAGTGCGTTTCTGATGCAGGGACTGCTTTGCGTCCGTCAATATTTTCAAAATGGGAATGTACGTGAGCAAGAATTGGTCGATAAGATCAATCGGTTGTGGAAAGAGATGGATTTTAATTTTTATCAACAGGCAAACCATGACGTCCTTTATTGGCATTGGTCGCCGACACATGGTTGGGAAATGAATTTTCCATTAGAAGGGTATAATGAATGTCTGATCGCTTATATCCTGGGGGCTTCTTCTCCGACTCATCCAATCCCCGCTTCAGCATATCATAAAGGCTGGGCACGCAATGGTACGTTTGTTTCTGATGAGGCTCCTTACGGACACCCGCTACGTCTGAAGCATAATGCGCAGGCAGGCGGCGGACCGCTTTTCTGGGCCCATTATTCATATATCGGATTTTCGCCGAAAGGAACAAAAGACAAATATGCCGATTTCTGGGAAGTGACGCGCAACCATGCTTTAGCAAATTACGCTTATTGTGTGGCTAATCCGAAAGCGTATAAAGGTTATCATGAAAAAAGCTGGGGATTGACCGCCGGTTATTCAATGACCGGTTATAGCGCGCATGATCCGCATAATGATTTGGGTGTGATTACACCTACTGCCGCCTTATCGAGTTTTCCTTATACGCCCGAAGAGTCAATGCGCGCGTTGAAGTATTTTTATTTTGAAAAAGGAGATCGCCTGTGGGGTAAATATGGTTTTTATGACGGATTCAGTGAAACGGCGGATTGGTATTCAAATGGGTATTTGGCAATAGACCAGTTGACAATTGCCCCGATGATTGAAAATTACCGTACAGGATTGTTGTGGAAGTTGTTTATGAGTTGTCCGGAAGTACAGGACGGCTTAAAAAAACTGGAAATTACTTATACAGAAAATTAATCAGATCAAAACGCCTTAACTCACTTAAAGCTGAGGTACCTGATATAGGGTATATAAAAGGCGCATTTGACCTTGATGTTAAAAATTAAATGATATACAAATGAAAAAATATTTGTTTTCAGCTTTGGCTCTGATATTTGGAATAGGAGCTTTTGCACAGTCAATGCAGTCGCGGACCTACTGTAATCCGTTGAATGTAGATTATACTTATATGATATACAATTCGGCCGACGATAAATCATATCGGTCGGGTGCAGATCCTGCCGTAGTAGAGTTTCGCGGAGAATATTATATGTTTGTGACCCGCTCGATGGGATACTGGCATTCAAAAGATTTGTTGAACTGGGATTTTATACAGCCCGAAAAATGGTATTTTGAAGGATCGAATGCTCCGGCTGCCTGGAATTATAAAGATTCTGTTCTTTATGTAACGGGAAATCCGTCGGGAAATATGAGTATTCTTTATACGGATAATCCAAAGAAAGGAGATTGGAAAGGGGTACCTTCTATCTTATATGATCTGCAAGACCCGATGTTATTTATAGATGACGACGATCAGGCGTATATGTTTTGGGGATCGTCGAATACTTTCCCGTTAAGAGGGAAAAAACTGAATAAGAATAAACGTTTTCTGGTAGACGGGCCTACTACGGAGTTATTCAAACTGGATATGGATAAACATGGCTGGGAACGTTTCGGAGAGAATCATGCAGATACTACGTTGGCAGGGTATATGGAAGGTGCATGGCTGACAAAGCATAATAATAAATATTATATGCAGTATAGTGCTCCGGGGACAGAGTTTAACGTATATGCCGATGGTGTATACATGGCGGATCATCCGCTCGGACCGTATACATATGCTCCGAATAATCCGGTTTCTTATAAAGCCGGAGGTTGGATGAATGGTGCGGGACATGGTAGCACGCTTGCCGGACCCGGCGGAAACTATTGGCACTTTGCTTCGATGGCTTTGTCTGCCAATGTAAACTGGGAGCGCCGTCTGTGTATGTTTCCTACTTTCTTCGATGCAGACGGCCTGATGTATACGGATACTAATTTCGGCGATTATCCGCACTATGCACCTGCAGAGAAAGGGAAACCGGGAGCATTTACCGGCTGGATGCTGGTTTCTTATAATAAACCGGTACTTACTTCATCCGATAAAGAGGGATTCGGGGGAAGCAATCTGACTGATGAGAAGGTAAAATCATTTTGGCTGGCCGAAACAAATGGCAGTCGCGAATGGGCCCGGATCGATTTACAGAATCCTGCGATGATTTATGCCGTGCAAGTAAATTATTACGACTATAAGAGCGATATGTATACGAAAGATGTAACATTGCGTCATCGTTATCTTGTAGAGGGATCATTAGATGGAAAGAACTGGTTTCCTTTGGTTGATCGCGCTAAAAGCTTTAAAGACACACCGAATGATTATGTAGAGGTTGATAAACCGCGGGAAGCACGTTATATCCGCTATACGAATATCGAGGTTCCGACCCCCGAGTTGGCAATTTCCGACATTCGTGTGTTTGGTGTAGGAAAAGGTAAGAAGCCTGCGAAAGTACAAGATTTTAAAGTAGTTCGTCAGCAGGATCGCAGAGATGCGATGATTACCTGGAAGAAACAGCCCAATGCGCAAGGGTATAATATCCGCTGGGGGATCGCTCCGGATAAGATGTATAATTCATGGCTCGTATATGGAGAAGATGAATTATTATTAAAGAGTCTGACCATCGATCAGCGTTATTATTTTGCCATAGAAGCGTTTAATGAAAACGGGGTTTCGGAAATAACAAAACCGATCAGCGTTGAGTAAATTAATGATAAATTCTTCCTATAGTGGATCTCCGCACGGTTTTTCAACGTGGATATAGGGGATTTCCAAACAGGGTATAGGGAGCTATAAGTTGAAAAAATAAAAAGGTTGCCCCGAAAGAGGCAACCTTTTTATATGCTGTTTATCGAATAGATTATTCAGCAGATTCTGTAGCA